>NZ_CP188815.1:1515000-1795000 GCF_050058155.1 Terasakiella sp. 4MB5A
AAACCTTCGCATTCGGCAACTGTTTTGAAAATTTTGAGCTGCTTAATTTCATGGTCGCCAATGGGGCCGATCGGTTTATTTTTCATTCAAAATCAATCGTGTTCGAGCAAGTTTTGTACTTAATGTTTGTTTTATTGGTATCAAATGTCAATTATACGTAAAAAAAGTTAAACGTAAAGATTGGAGAATAGAGATTTAAGCAAAATTTCCGACGTGGAATCATTTCTTCGTAATCTATGAACTTTTCACTTTATGAGGGCAGTAATGCTAACAGGGATTAAAAAGAAATTATTCGCATCGGCAATGGCGCTGGCAATGGGCGTCTCGACTTTCGCAGTAAATGCAGACGCAGCGGAATTTAACTGGCGCTTCAGCAACCTTTATGGTCGCGGTACGGCGTTTGGTGAAGTGTATGAAAGCCTCGCTAAGAACATCGAAGAAGGTTCAAACGGGCGTATTAAAGTTCAAGTTCTCTTTTCAGGCGAAGGTGTGGGGACCAGCGGCCTGTTGGGTGCTGTGAAATCCGGCCTCGTGACAATGGGCGCACCGTTCCAATCTATGCATGCCGGTGAACTGCCTGCAGGTGTTGTTGAAATCGGCCTGCCCGGTGGTACAGATGATCCTGCAAAATTACAAGACCTGTTCCACAATCAGGGTTGGGATAAAATCCTGACCAAAGCCTATGGTTCACAAGGCATGACATGGTTGGAGCCCTATATTCAGCCGGCGGTTTATGTTTTGACCAAAAAACCGATCAATTCTATCGAAGATTTCAAAGGGTTGAAAATCCGTGCGCCGGGGGCTTATGGTAAGTTCCTGCGTAACTTGGGTGCCTCTCCGGTATCTTTGGCATGGAGTGAGATTTACACAAGTTTGGCAACAGGTGTGATTGATGGCTCCATCGGTTCCAACATGATTGATCACCGTGACGGTAACCATGTCGAAGTCGCAAAATACATGTACAAACTGCCGCTGGCCGGTGCACAGGTTTTGCCGATCGTTGTAAACCGCAATGCATGGAAAAAATTACCTGACGATCTCAAAGATGTTGTACGCAAGGCAACGGAGAAACACGCAGAAGACCAACTGCGCCTGTCACGCAAATGGGAAGCCGAAGCGGTTACGGAAATGGAAGGTAAAGGCCTGAAATGGAGCCCTGAACCGTCTGAAGCCGACCGCCAAGCATGGGCAGAAGCTGGTGCTGGCCTGTGGGACGAATATTCCGCAAAAGACAAATTCAGCAAAGAGTTGATCGACGTTCTGCGCGCGCAAAAATAATAGGTCCCTATGGAGGTAACCGGGCTGTCCACATTTGTCGGCAGCCCGGTTTACGATAAAATTTATGAAATTTTCCAATCTTCTAAGGAGCTTTTGCACATTTATCGATTGGCTTGTTGCACTTACAGGTAAAATGGCCGCCTTGCTTATGCCGGTGTTGGCTCTCATCGTAGCGTCCGAGGTTTTCTCCCGCTATGTTTTGAATAAACCGACCGTTTGGGCCTTCGATACATCACTCTTCCTGTTTGGCTATATTGCCGCGCTGGGTGGTGCTTATGCACAACAGAAAAAAGCTCATATCAACGTTGATATTCTTTATCTACAGGTCTCTCATCAAACCCGAAGTGTCTTTAACATTGTGGCCTATGTGTTGGGGATCTTCTTCTTGGTGCTGATTGTTTATACCTGCTTCGGCAAATTTGAAGAAGCGATTGAATTTGATTATCGCCGCCAAAGTGAATGGGCCCCGCCGATGTTTCATTTTTGGGTTATGGGCTGCGTTGCCGCGTCCCTCTTTATCGCACAACTGATCAAAGATTTGATTGTTGATGTTTATTTCCTGTCAACCGGGCAGGCATTGCTTGAGGAGGTCGATGATGGGAATTGAGCTTTTAACACTGGTCTTATTGGGCTGTATTCTGATTTTCTTCGCCATTGGTGCCCCTGTTGGTTTAGCCTTGGGTGGTATTGCAATGGTTGTTGGCTATTTCGTTTGGGGCGAAGGTATCTTTAACGTTCTGCCAACGACAATTGAGGCCACTTATTTCAGTTTTATTCTATTGGCGATCCCGCTTTATATCTACATGGGGCAACTGTTGACGAAATCGGGCATTGGCGATGCCATGTTCAATTTCTCTCAAATGTTAATCGGGCGTTTGCGTGGTTCTCTTGCCCTCAGTGTTATCGGGGTGTGTTCCATGATCGGCGCGATGGTCGGTATCATCGGGGCCGGGATTATGACATCGGGCAGTATTGCCCTGCGCCCTATGTTGGAACGCGGCTATAACAAACGTCTCGCCCTTGGTGTGATTATGGCTGGTGGTGGATTGGGCATCCTGATCCCGCCGAGCATTCCCATGATCATGTTTGCCGCTTCGACCCAGAATTCCGTTGGTCGCATGTTCTTGGGGGCGATGATGCCTGCCTTGCTGACCGTTGTTCTAATGATGCTTTATGTGATTATCAGCTGTTGGATCAACCCGGAACGCGCACCTAAAGACACAGACGATCTTGATTTTGTCAAACCAACGGGGAAAGAACGTTTTAAAATCATCCGGGATGGTTTTTGTTCCATGCTGCTGATCTTTGTTGTGTTGGGCAGTATCATCACGGGGATTGCAACACCGACGGAGTCCGGTGCGGTTGGTGTAGTCGGTGCGATTATTCTGGCGATCCTGTTTAAGCGTTTTAAAGCGGATATGTTTTTATCTGCGGGTTTTCAGACTGGGACTTTGGTCAGTGTTGCCATGTGGATTATTTTCGGTGCATCGGTTTTCAGCAACTTCCATTTGTTGATGGGCGTACAAAGCATGGTTGCCGATTTTACCGGCACGCTGGATTTGCCGCCGATTATGATCATTATCATGTTCCAGATCATCATGCTGCTGTTGGGCTTTATCATTGATGAATTCATCATTGTTTTAATGTGCGCGCCGCTGTTTACACCGATTGCTGTTTCCTTGGGGTATGATCCGATCTGGTTTGGGGTGCTGATGATCCTGAATATCCTGATTGCCGTTCAAACACCGCCTTATGGATTTGCTTTGTTCTATCTAAAAGGCATTGCACCGCCGGAAATCGGTATGTCCGAAATTTACAAGTCGGTCACGCCGTTTATTGCGCTTAACTTGATTGTTTTGATCCTGTGTATGGTCTTTCCACAAATCGTTTTATGGTTGCCTAACTTGGTGATGGGATAGCGAAATGGCTGTTTTTAAGAAAATTTTGTTACCGGTTGATTTGGCCCATGAAGAACAAATTGAGGAACAGATCAAAGTTGCGGTTGCCATTGCCAACAATGAAGAGGCGGAAATTCACATGCTTTATGTGGATCAAAGCCTGATCCATCGGGCAGGCTATCCGCATTTAAGCAAAAAAAATGTGATGGACCATCAAGGGGATGCGGTCAAAAAAATTGATGTATTCCTGAATAAACTTCCCAAGAACCTTAAAGGGGGCAGTTTGTGCAGGGAAGGTACAGCCCATGATCAAATTGTTGAAACGGCAGAAGAACTTGGTGTGGATGCCATTATCTTGATGGCACAGAAACCGGGTATTTCCAGCTACTTTATCGGATCAAATGCGGAACGGGTTGTCCGTCATGCCCATTGTTCGGTTTTCGTCATTCGCGAGGATTAACGTCAAATGCTTTTACAGATTTAACCGTCACCTACGGTTTTCACACAATTAAACGAATAACGGTATGCAAGGGATGCATATGGCCCCCCCCTTTGCCTGCCCAAGACCTACTTTGGAAAGAATAGAGGTACTAAAATGGCTAACAATGCAAATCTCCTGGAACGTCGTATTGATGCGATTTCGCGCGGCGTCGGCTTTATCACGGATTTCTTTGCGGAACGTGCGGAAAATGCGGAAATCTGGGATGTAGAAGGTCGTCGCTTTATTGATTTTGGTGCCGGGATCGGGGTCTGCAATACAGGACACCGTAACCCCCAAGTCACAGCCGCAATTGAAAAACAGGTCGCAGCCTTCACCCATACCTGTCACCAGGTCACACCTTATGAAAACTATGTGGAATTGGCGGAAAAACTGAACAAGTTTGTTCCCGGTCCCAGCAAGAAAAAAACAGCTTTTGTCTCCACTGGTGCCGAAGCCGTTGAAAATGCCATCAAAATTGCACGCGCCCACACAGGGCGTACAGGTGTGATTGCGACAAATGGCGGTTTCCACGGCCGGACATTTATGGGGATGAGCCTGACAGGCAAGGTGATGCCTTATAAGGCGGATTTTGGTTCCATGATGAACGATGTTTACCATTTCCCGTTCCCTAATGATGTGCATGGCATTTCTGTTGAGGCCTCTATCAAGGCATTAGAAAACTTGTTCAAATCCGATATTGCCCCGAAAAATGTCGCGGCCATTATTTTTGAGCCGACACAAGGCGAAGGCGGTTTTTATCCGGCGCCGCAAGATTTTGTTGAACGTATCCGCGCCATTTGTGACGAACACGGCATTGTTATGATTGCTGATGAAGTTCAAAGCGGTTTTGGGCGTACTGGCAAGTTCTTTGCGATGGAACATTACGGTGTTGAAGCCGACTTGACGACCTCTGCCAAAGGATTGGGCGGCGGTATGCCAATTTCTGCCGTTATTGGTAAGGCGGAAATCATGGATGCACCGAACCCGGGTGGTCTGGGCGGAACATATGCCGGTAATGCCGTTGCCGTTGCGGCGGCGAATGCGGTGTGTGACATCATGTCCGATCCGGCCTTCCATGAACGTACAACCGCCTTGGGTGAAAAATTACGTGCCATGTTGAGCGCATTGAAAGACGGTGTTCCCCAAATTGCAGACGTGCGCGGTCAAGGTTTGATGGTTGCTGTTGAATTTATCGAAGACGGGAACCCGCGCGCAGATATGGTGGCTTCCGCCATTAAATTTGCCAAAGAAAACGGTCTGATTTTGCTGTCTTGCGGTGTCTATGGCAACTGCATCCGTTTCTTGCCGCCACTTACCATTCAGGATGAAGTTTTTGACGAAGCCCTGAACATTATTGCTGCTGCCATTAAACAAGCCGCGTAAAGGGAGATATTTTTATGAACTTGACCAACAAAGCACTCCTGCGTGACAAAGGTTATATCGACGGGGCGTGGATGGATGCCGACAATGGCGAAACGCTGGAAGTGACCAACCCTGCGACGGACGAAGTGATTGCGGTTGTTCCCAAGATGGGTGCCGCAGAAACACGACGTGCGATTGAAGCGGCCCGTGTTGCACAAAAACTATGGAAACGTCGCCCGGCGAAAGAACGTTCAAATATTCTTCGTAAATGGTTCACCCTGATCATGGAAAATCAGGAAGATCTCGCGCAAATTATCACGGCCGAAATGGGTAAACCCTTGACGGAAGCTCGTGGTGAAATTGCCTATGGTGCAAGCTATATTGAATGGTATGCCGAGGAAGCCAAGCGCGTTTACGGTGAAACGATTCCGGCCCCATCCGATGACAAGCGTATCGTTGTGATGAAACAGCCGATCGGGGTGATCGCCTCAATCACCCCGTGGAATTTTCCCAACGCCATGATTACCCGTAAAATTGCCCCGGCCTTGGCGGTTGGATGTGCGACGCTGATGAAACCGGCAGAACAAACCCCGCTGTCTGCACTTGCCTTGTGCGAATTGGCGGAACAAGCGGGCTTTCCGAAAGGTTTGATCAACTGTGTCATTGGTGATCCGGTTGCCATTGGCGGGGAAATGACGGCAAATGATACGGTTCGCAAAGTGACCTTTACCGGTTCGACCGGTGTGGGTCGTTTATTGATGAAACAATCTTCCGATACCATCAAAAAGCTGGGATTGGAATTGGGCGGTAATGCACCGTTTATTGTTTTCGATGATGCAGACTTGGATGCCGCTGTCGAAGGTGCGATGATTTCCAAATATCGCAATTCGGGCCAAACATGCGTTTGTGCGAACCGTCTTTATGTTCAGGAAGGGGTCTATGATATCTTTGCTGAAAAACTGGCGGCCAAGGTTCGGGAACTGAAAGTCGGAAATGGTTTGGACGATGGTGTCGCTCAAGGTCCGTTGATTGACATGAAAGCTATTGAAAAAGTCGAAGACCACGTGGCCGATGCGCTTGCCAAAGGCGGTGAAATTGTGTGTGGCGGGAAACGTCATGCCTTGGGCAAAAGTTTTTTTGAGCCGACAATCATCAAGAATGTCACCAAAGAGATGAAAGTCGCCCGTGAAGAAACGTTCGGCCCCGTCGCCCCTTTGTTTAAATTCAAAGATGCCGAAGATGTCATTGAACAAGCCAATGATACGGAATTTGGTTTGGCCTCTTATTTCTATTCCAAAGATATGAGCAACGTTTTCCGCGTGGCTGAGGAATTGGAATACGGCATGGTTGGCGTCAATACAGGCCTGATTTCAAATGAAGCGGCCCCATTTGGCGGGGTTAAACAATCTGGCTTGGGACGTGAAGGTTCCAAGTTCGGATTGGATGACTACCTCGAACTGAAATACGTCTGTTTATCTGAAATTTAATAGATTTCCTTCCTCCCAATATCAGGCGGAAGGATAGTTTCTCCCGAGAGTTCTCCCCTAGAGACTCTTTACTTATCCCCTTCTTCAATTCGGAGAAGGGGATTTTTTAAATGATCTGCCATAAATTCGAGAAAATCCAGATTGCTGGCATGAGCAATATTCAAACGCATGGCACAAGGTGAGATGGTTTCTTCGAGTGTAAAAACAGAACCGGGGGCTAAAAATATGCCGCGTTCCATCGCAGACTGTACCAGTTGGTATTCGTCGTCTTCTTGCGGGCTTTTAATCCAGATATAATATCCCCCGGTGGGCGGGACAATGATCTCTGCACCAATGCTTTCCAAATCAATGAGGGCTTGGTTGCGGGCTTTATCGGTGCGCTTTTTCAAGCGTCGTAAATGTCTGACGTAATGACCGTTGACCATTAAGTTATAGACAAGACGTTCACCAAATTCAGATGAACTGACAACCGTCAGCATTTTTAAATCGCATAAGGCGGCGATGAGATCGCGGTTTCCTGCGACATATCCAACGCGAAGATTTGCCGATAAGGTTTTTGAAAATGTGCCGATATATAAAACACGGTTAAACTGATCCAATGCGGCCAAACGGGGGGTAGAAGGGGGGAGGACATCTGCAAACGGGTCATCTTCTACGACCAGTATGTTGTGTTTTTCCGCTAGCATTAAAATTTGGTGGGCAGTTGCAATGCTGGTTGATCCGCCTGTCGGGTTATGGGCAAGTGATTGGGTGAAAAAAATTTTTGGTTTATGGATGTTGGCTTTTTGGGCGAAATCGTTTGGGTCTGGGCCATCTGCCAATCGTTTAATGCCAACGATTTTCACATTGGATAATTTTAATTTTCCAAATAGGGGATAATATCCCGGCTCATCCACAAAAACCACGTCACCGGGGACAAGCATGTGACGAATAATCAGGTCCATTGCATGATTGGCCCCGTTGGTTAGCAGAATTTGTGAAGGTTCGGCGTGAATTGATCTTTCTGATAACAAGACGGTGATGCGTTCGCGCAAAGGGGTATATCCCATAGGGGAACCATAACCATCACGTAAATTGGTGTCGCGTAAAGATTTGGGACTTCTGAAAAAAGCGGCAACTTCGGAATCTTCGATCCATGAATAAGGCAAGCGACCATCGCCAATAGGTACTTTATAGGTGCGCCCCAATTGTTGACGCAGCAGAGAAATGACACTGATCGCCTCATTTTGTTGAGGGATGGATTCCGGGACAATATTGCGACACGAACCAATGACAAAATAGCCAGCTCCCTGTTTTGCGCGCAGATAGCCGATGCCGACCAAACGGTCATAGGCTTCCGCCATTGTGTTTTTGGAAACACCGTTCTCTTTGGCGGCTTCACGAATGGATTGTAGCCGTGTACCGGGCTTTAAAGTTGCGCTTTCAATCATGGTTGAGATGCGATTAATGATGGCCTCAACCAGATTTGTAGAGTTTATATTCCGTGCCATTTCTTTAAAATTGTACCTATAATTTTAATGGTACAGTGCCTCAAAATTATAAGATAATTGTCCCTGTCTAACAAAAATTTATATCGGCATACTGTTGTCAATCACTCGTACCGTCAAGGGATTTGGGGTCACTTATAAAAATGTTCTTATTATTCATTTTGAATAATTCTAAAAAGTGTCCCAGCTTTTCGGTAAAGAAGTGCTACAAAAGCTAAATTTTTAACAGTGGAGTTGATCTATGAAAGACGTGAGCAGACGGAATCTGATTAAAGGCGGTGCTGTGGCCCTGGGTGCCGGTGCTGCGGTTTTGACAGGTGCAAAACCGGCAAGCGCAGGTGAAAAAATTGTATGGCGGATGCAAGCCTTATGGGGCGCTGGCACAACGCCGCAAATTTATGAAGAAAAGTTTGTTAAACGGGTTGCTGATTTAACCGATGGCAATTTCGAAATTAAATTGTTCGCAGGGGGGCAACTGGTTCCCAATGCGCAGGCGTTTGATGCCGTTCGTTCCGGTGCCTTCCAGATGATGAAAACGTTTGATGGTTATGCTGCGGGTAAAATTCCGGCTTTTGGTTTTACGTCCACGGTTCCTTTTGGTTTTCCTGACCCGGATCAGTTTGAGGCTTGGTTCTATGAATTGGGTGGTTTGGATATGGCGCGCGAAGCTTATGCACCAGCTGGGTTGACCTATATCGCACCGACCGTTTATGGCGAAGAGCCGATCCATTCAAAAGTCCCGCTTAAATCTTTGGCAGACTTTAAAGGCAAAAAGGGCCGTTTTGTTGGTCTGGCCAGCAGCGTGATGGGGGATATGGGTGTATCTGTGGCACCATTGCCGACAAGCGAAGTTTATTCCGCCTTGGATAAAGGTCTGATTGATCTGGCAGACCGTGGTGACATTAAAGCCAACTTTGAACAAGGGCTGGCTGAGGTCGCAAAGTATATCATTTTACCGGGGGTTCATCAGCCGACAACCGCCACAAGCTATGTTGCCAATACGACCGCCTATGGTGCCCTGCCGGAACAATATAAACAGGCGCTTGCGGTTGCTGCGCGTGAAATTTCTTCTTCTTTGCGCCAAAACATCATGGTGTCAAACGTCGAATATTTACAGAAGTTCAAAGATGCGGGTGTGGAAATTATCACACTAGATCAGGATGATATTGCACAAGGGCGTAAAACAGCCGTTGAGTCATGGCGCAAAGCGACCAAAGGTAACGAACTGGCAACACGTGTGCTGGAAACGCAAATGAGTTACATGCGTCAACTTGGACTTTTGGCCTAAAGCTGAGATGTGTCCCGACAGTGCCTTTTGATTGTGCCTGTCGGGAACCTTTCCTCTTCCTGAAAAGAAAATAAATGAAATCAATTGCTTATTTCATTACGTCGGTGAATCGTTTCTTTTTTCAATCGGCGAAATGGATCATTTTTCTCATTGTTCCGATTATGTTGCTTGAGGTCGTCAGCCGATATGTCTTTGACAGTTCAACGATTTGGGCATCTGAACTCGCGACTTTGTTGTTTGGCCCTTATTTTTTGTTGGGTGGGCCTTACCTGCTTTATTTGGGCGGGCATGTCGCTGTTGATCTTTTAAAAGATCGCGCAGGGCCACGTTTGACCTTTTGCATGGAATTGGTCGGTTTGATGATGGGCGGTGTTTTCGCCGTCATCTTGACAGTTTATTCGACCGGGCAGGCTTATAATTCCTTCTTGTTAAACGAAACATCCTTTTCAACATGGAACCCGCAAATCTGGCCTTTTAAAATCTTTTTGCCGATTGCCAGTTGTTTGTTGGTTGGTCAGATTTTGGCAAATCTTGTTTTCCTGTTTTCTCATGAGACACGTCAGGAGGAAACGGTATGAGTTCGTCTTTGACACTCTTTTTAATGTTTTCTGCGCTTGTCTGCGTCATGTTGACAGGGGCACCGCTGGCGTTTGTGTTGGGCGGTGTGGCATTTGGCTTTACCATTTTGTTATGGGGGCAGGATGCGCTGGTGATCTCGGTCCTGCAAACCTTTGAAACCATGACATCGGAGGCCTTGCTCGCCATTCCCCTTTATGTGCTGATGGCTTGTATTCTGCAACGGTCCGGCATTATCGAAGATTTATATAGTGCGATGGAAAAATGGTTTTCCCGGATTGGCGGCGGTCTGGCGATCGGGACGATTATCATTTGTACGATTATGGCGGCGATGACCGGCGTGGTCGGTGCTGCCGTTGCAGCGATGGGGATTTTGGCGTTACCGTCGATGTTGAAACGACATTATAACCAACCGCTTGCCCTTGGGGCAATCTGTGCGGGCGGTACGCTTGGTATTTTGATCCCGCCATCTGTTGTGACGATTGTCTATGCGATAACGGCAAAGATTTCTATCGGTAAAATGTTTATTGCGGGTATCGTTCCCGGCCTGATTTTGGCAGTGCTTTACAGCGGTTATATCTGGATACGCGTGTGGATCAATCCTGCTCTCGCACCAAAACCCGATGACAATGAAGATGATTTTACTCTTGGGGAAAAATTACGTTCGTTAAGGACGCTTATTCTACCGGCCTTTATCATTTTAGGTGTGTTGGGAACCATCTATTTAGGGATTGCAACCCCAACCGAAGCTGCGGCTGTTGGTGTCGTCGGTGCCTTGATTTCTGCACTGGTATCGCGTCGTCTTGTTTTTCAGGAAATTTCAGGGGCGGCAACGGATACGTTGAAAGTCACCGCGATGATTTTATGGATCACAATCGGTGCACGGACGTTCATTTCTGTTTTCAGTGCAACGGGCGGGGCGGACTCAGTTGTCAGTTTTGTTCAAAATTTACAATTCTCCCCCTATATGGTGCTGGGCATCCTGATTTTGGTGCTGGTCTTTCTTGGGCTGTTTTTGGACGAAATCGGTATCATTTTATTATGCGTGCCCGTGTTCCTGCCAATCATCACAGCCCTTGATTTCGATCCTTTGTGGTTTGGTGTTCTCTTTATGATTACGGCGCAAATGGCCTATATCACGCCGCCTTTTGGATACACGTTGTTCTATCTGAAGGGGGTGCTGCCGCCTCATATCGGTATCGCCCAAGTGTATCGCGGTGTGATCCCGTTCTTTCTTCTGCAAGTTTTCGCTTTAATTCTGTTTGTTTTGTTCCCCGATCTGGTGACGTGGTTGCCGAATTTCATGGTCGGGCACTAAAAATAAGAGGTCAATAATGTCTGTTAATTCCCGTATCTCAGGTTTTCACAAGTTGCCTGTTGAGGAACGTTTGAAAAAAGTGGCCGAACATACTGGCCTTGCTTCGTCTTCGCTGGATACATTTGCCGATAGTGGCAATTTACCGATGGATGTGGCTGACCGTATGATTGAAAATGCCATTGGGACTATGCCCATTCCCATCGGGATTGCGACCAATATGATCATTGATGGCGAAGATGTCCTAATCCCTATGGCATCGGAAGAATCATCGGTGGTGGCGGCTGTTTGTAATGCGGCGCGACAATGCCGGGATAGTGGTGGATTTACCACATCTATGACCGGGTCATTAATGATTGCGCAAATCCAGCTTGTTGAATGCAGCGATCCTTTTGCGGCACGCATTAAAATCTTGGAACAGCGCGAGAAAATTAAAGAAATATGCAATGATGCTGATCCGGTTTTGATCAAGCTGGGTGGTGGTTTTCATGATGTTGAGGTTCGTATACTTGATAGCAAATCCGGTCCAATGGTGATTACCCATATTATTGTGGATACACGTGATGCGATGGGGGCCAATACGGTCAATACAATGGCGGAAAAACTCGCGCCATTTATCGCAGAATGGACCGGGGGGCGGACATGTTTGCGCATTTTGTCCAATCTGGCGGATCAACGTTTAGCGCGTGCGCGCGCCACATGGCGTTTGCAAGATATTGGCGGGGGGGAAGTGCGTGATGCAATGATGCAAGCCTATTACTTTGCAGATGTTGACCCCTATCGCGCGACGACCCATAACAAGGGCATCATGAATGGTATTTCTGCTGTTGTCTTGGCAACGGGAAATGACACGCGTGCGGTTGAATCCGGTGCGCATGCCTATGCGGCACGTTCGGGACGCTATACAAGCCTGACCAATTGGGAAGTGGATCAAGACGGTAACCTTGTTGGATCAATTGAAGTGCCCATGCCGGTTGGTCTTGTTGGTGGAGCCACCAAAATTCATCCGGTTGCGCAAACCAATCTCGAAATTTTGGGAACAAAAAGTGCCGCAAGCCTTGCGCGCACCATTGCAGCCGTTGGTTTGGCCCAAAATTACGCAGCCATGCGGGCGTTGGCAACGGAAGGCATTCAAAAAGGTCATATGGGATTGCACGCCAAAAACATTGTGGCGATGGCGGGCGGTGTCGGTGATGAAATTGATATCGTTGCCGAAATTCTGGTTAAATCCGGGACGGTGCGTGTTGATGTTGCCGAACAGGAATTGGCAAAATTACGCAACAAATAATCATCTAAGTGTCTGACCTATTATCCCTTCTGTGACGATTTCTTGCAGAAGGGATTTTTTTTGTTTTCAGATTGATGTTGGTGTGTCCAAGAACCTTGACCTTGGAAAACAAATGTTTAACTATCCTGCAAAAATTATATATGGGAGATCTTTCATGTTAACAGGCAAAATTGCAGTTGTAACAGGTTCGACAAGCGGGATTGGTTTAGGGATTGCACAAGCATTTGCCGAACAAAATGCCGACGTGGTTGTGAATGCACGGACACAAACAGCGGAAACCGATGCTTTGGTTGAAAAACTGAACGGTTTGGGCACAGGGCGCGTTATTTTTGCAGCTGCGGATTTGTTAAAACAAGCGGATATTGAAGCCATGATGGCAAAAGTCAAATCCCATCTTGGCCCTGTTGATATTTTGGTCAATAACGCCGGCATGCAGCATGTGGCGCCGATTGAAGATTTTGCACCGGATAAATGGGATATGGTGCTTTCTTTGAACCTGAATGCTGCGTTTCATACCATGCGTTTGGCATTGCCCGATATGAAAGAAAAAGATTGGGGCCGCATTATCAATGTGGCGTCTGCTCATGGTCAGGTGGCTTCTGTCAATAAATCGGCTTATGTGGCTTCTAAACATGGATTGATCGGTTTAACCAAGGTCTGTGCGCTGGAAACCGCCGAAAGCGGGATCACGGCCAATTCCATTTGTCCGGGTTGGGTGCGCACACCATTGGTGGAAGATCAAATCATGGCGCGTGCTGAAAAATCTGGTCGTTCTATTGACGAAGAAGCTCGTGACCTGTTGTCAGAAAAACAGCCATCAAAACAATTTGCAACTCCAGATCAATTAGGGGCCGCTGCGGTGTTCCTATGCAGTGATGCTGCCAGCCAGATGACCGGCTCCACCCTGACGATGGACGGCGGTTGGACGGCTGTTTAACGAATATATATGGGATTGCTAGATGCTTTCGAAAGTCGACCTTTTTATACAAAGTAAAAATTATAGCGGTGGTTTGAAGCTTGCAAAAAAGTTGTTAAAAAATAATGCGGTAAAAAGGGAAGCCTTCTCAAAAGCAATCTTTTGCGCCACTCAGTTGGGAGATCAGAAAGAAGCTCTGACTCTCTATAAAAAGGCACATGCGAATTTCTCAAATGATGATGCTATATTACAAAACTTTGCGGGGTTTTGTTTTTCGATTAAACGGATAAAAGACGCATTAACTCTATATTTAAAGCTTCTTAAGCGTCATCCTGAGGACGGGATAACATTGGCGAATATTGCGGCATGTCATTTGTTTGGGGATGATGTGGAGCAGGCGGAAGAGTTCGCTTTGAAGGCGATAGAAACGGGACGTACCAGTTCGAATGCGTATGATATTTTAGGCACGATTTATCTGAAAAAAGGCAGGGTAGCGGATGCGGAAAGCCAAATGATTACCGCATTGGAACAGTTTCAACCAAGTTTGCATAGTGCCTATAATTACCTGCAATTTTGTGAAAACCATAACCAATATGAAAATTGTGAAAGGGTGTTTGCCAGCTTACCTGATAATTTAAAAGGGCATCCATCCATTTTATTGCAAATGGGTATTGTGTTATCTCGCGTGAAACAATATGAGCCAGCATACCATATGTTTGAACAAGCACTGGCAGGGGTTCATGTTTTAGATACGCGTAAACAAAAAAAGCTCGCATTTGAATATGGAAAGTTGCTGGATAAGATGGGGCGCAGTGAAGAAGCTTTTACTGCTTTTCAAAAGGGAAATGCCATAGCAAAAGATCTATGTAATTTGCCGGAAAGACCTAATCAGAATGATTTAATCAATTTACAGGCTCGTATCATCGTGGCAGGTGATGATGTGGAAGAAGCGCCTGTCTTTGTTATTGGGTTTCCTCGTACAGGGACCACATTGGTTGACCAGATTTTATCTACGGATTGCAATGTACAGAGTTTTGAAGAAAGTGCAGTCTTAGAAAACCTTTTTGATAGCCAAGCTAATCTGATTGAGGCCTCAGCTGTCTTGGACCGGTCTGAATTGCAAAGGCGATTTTTCAGGGAATATAGGGAAAGCATGGCGTGGGATGGAAAGTCTATACTTGTGGACCGGAGCGCGCCAAATTTTGTAAGATGCCGTTTTATTCGCTCTCTGTTTCCGAATGCAAAAATTATTATTTTACATCGCCACCCATGCGATGTCGTACTGTCTTGTTTTATGCAAGATTTTGCAGAAAACCAGTTAACGCGTGAGTTTTTCGATTTAAAGAGCACTGCAGAGTTATATGATCACGCTATGTCCGTCGTGAAAATGGACGAACAGATGTTGTCTGTACGTTATGAAGATTTAATTGAAGATTTTGATAACGTATCGCAGAAAATCTTCAACTTTCTTGGATTAACATGGACAGAAGATACGAGAGATTTCTATAAAACCGCCCTGAATAAAGAGGCAATTAGAACAGCTAGTTATCATCAAGTTACCAAACCTTTATATAAAGATGCGCTTAATCGTTGGGAGCGATATAGAGGGGAGATGGAACCTGTTCTTCCGCTTTTATCACCTTGGATAAAGGCCTTGGGTTATACATAGGCAAAGTCTTTGAATTGATTGATGATCTTTACAAATCTTTCTGGATCAAACAGATGTGGGGAGTGGTCCGCCTGTTCAATCAGGTGGAGTTGGTTATGGGGCAGGGTGTTTTGCATGTAGTGTGCAACAGCCTTGCCATAATAATTACTGTCTGTCCCATAGACCAGCAAGGTAGGCAGGGTGATGTTGGGCAGAAGATCGCGAAAATCGGCCTGTGTTAAACCCCGCCAGATATCAATGAGGGGAATGGGATCAAGGTTTTGAAGATAGGTCCGCAAGGTTTGTATGCCTTTTGAATTTTCTTCGTATTTTTTATGTGTCTTGGCGTTGTGACCGAAGGCTGCGAGTTTAAGGACATTTTCGGCAAAATCATCTTGTAAAGCATTGATAAATGCAGCGCTTTTTTCTTGGTTAAACTTACCGTAAATACCGTGGACCCAGGTCGGGTCTGTCACCAGTTTGGGTGTTTGGTCAATGATGGCGATTTGGGACAGGTTGTCCTGCCCGTAAGTTTCCAGATATTGCCAGAGGATAAACGCCCCCATAGAATGCCCGACGACCATCGGCTTGTTCAGTTTATAATCAGAAATCAGATTGTTTAGATCCGTTGCCATTTGGAACAAGGTGCATGGTTTTTCACCGTGATGTACAGATCGCCCATGTCCGCGTGCATCCCATGTGTAAAGGGTGAAGTGATCTTTTAGCAGATCAATCACGCGTGCCCAGTCGTGATGGGATCCGCACCAACTGTGCAGTAGGATGAGGGCAGGGCCGTTCCCCTGAATATCTACATAAATATCACGATTTGTCATGTGGGCCATATGCGTTGAAGAAATAAAGTCAGGTGGTCTGTAAGCCGGGTTCTGTCCCCCTGTTTGCACAGGATGGATGATCATTCGTCTGGGACGTTTGTTGCCAAACGCCTCGCGCGACACACCCGAACGGTAATGTGAATATGCATTTGCAGCCCGTTAAATCTGCCGTCCGTTCCTATTTGGTCTTGCTTCCGGTGGGGTTTACCATGCCTGTCCTATCGCTAGGCCAGCGGTGCGCTCTTACCGCACCCTTTCACCCTTACCCTTGTAAACAAAGGCGGTTTGCTTTCTGTGGCACTTTCCCTAAGGTCACCCTCGCCGGACGTTATCCGGCACCGTATATCCATGAAGCCCGGACTTTCCTCCCCATAGCCGTTACCAGCTATGGAGCGATCATCCAACCACCTGACAGTGCTTTGCTTAAGTGTAAAGGGGGGCTAGGTCAAGCAAATCCTGCTTAAAGCCTCTTTTGTTCTATCATCCAGAACACCATTTAGATGATCGGGGGTGAAGTGCCGTTGAAAGGCCAGAATGCTGTCTGCACCTTCATCTTCATATCCAAGATCCAAAAGGCTTGTTTGATTAAATTGCGCATCGGGCCATAAGCCAATGCCGTTTTGTGCAAGTTCGTGCCATGGAAACAATTCGCCGGGGTCTTGTTTGCGGTTGGGGGCGACATCGCTGTGCCCGACGACATTGCGGGCCGGAATGGGGTGGCGACTTAATATGTCTTTGGACAAATGTATGACGGCTTTGATTTGCTGTGCGGGAAATGCGCGGTATCCCCATTCATGACCGGGATTGACGATCTCAATACCGATTGAACGGGCATTAATATTTGTGTGTCCTCGCCAATAGGCAACACCAGCATGCCAGGCACGTTTATCTTCTGCGACCAATTGGATAATGTTGCCGTCTTCGTCAATCATATAGTGGGCGCTGACTTCTGCTTTTGAATCGCACATACGGTCCAATGCATCCTGAGCACTTTTCATACCTGTGTAATGCAGAACCAACATGTCAATCGGTGTATCTGTCGGGCGTTCATCAAAGTTTGGCGAGGGGGAGGATAGAATTTTCATGATTCATATTTATCCCACGGTGGTATTGGACTGAGTTTCTCTAGAAGAAAATCCAGAAAAACACGAAGCTTTGGTGCAACATAACGGTTTTGCGGGTAAATGGCCCAGAAATAAACCCGTGACGGGGGTTCGAAGTCACGTAAAATTTCGACAAGTTCACCGCTTTTAATACGTTCCCCGCATAAAAGCGTTGCGAGGCGAGCAATGCCAAGTCCTTGTAGGGCCGCATAATGATGAGCCTCGCCATTGTTGCTGAGGAAACTGCCGTTGACATGAATTAATTTGGGGCCAGGGCAATTGATGAACGGCCAGTCATTCAGGTAAGCGGGTTCATTATAGGTGATGCAGTTATGTTCCAGCAATTCTTCCGGGGTTTGCGGTTCACCGTATTTATTCAGATAACTGGGGGCGGCATAAACAATCCGACGTAATCGGCAAATGCGCCGGGCGATCATGGAAGAATCATAAAGCTCATCACCAATGCGCAAAGCGACATCATCACCGGATTCCATTAAATCTACGCGGTGATCGGATAAATTCATTTCAATTTTAATATCGGGATAGCGTTCTTTGAATTCGACCAGTAAAGGTGCAATGCGTCGAGCCCCCATGACAACGGGGGCGTTAACACGCAACAACCCGCGGGGACTATCGCGCATCCCGCCGACTTCGCTTTCAGCATTTTCAATATCCATTAAAATGCGTTGGCAATGTTCGAGGTAGCGTGCGCCAGCTTCGGTTAAATGAATTTTACGGGTGGTGCGATTTAATAACCGGACACCAAGCCGATCTTCAAGGGCATTGATTTGTTTACTAACGGCGGAAGGTGTGAGGTGCAATGCACGCGCAGCAGACGAAAAGCTTCCTTCTTTTACAGCTTGTGTAAAGATATTCATCTGGGTTTCTTTGGTCATGCATCACCTATTTATGAATAAAATTCACAAGTTGTTTGCCAAAATAGCATATTATCATTTGTCAGGAAAAGAAATACATTCTTACTCATCGCAAGGATCAAAAAGCGATTTGAAATGTAGGAGAAGAGATATGGAAAAATATATGTTGCTCGAAGCAGAACCGTTGACCCAAAAAGATATTGATTTGGCGATCCAACGTGCGCGCGTCATGCGCTCTGAAGCAGCGTGGAATGTGTTTGCCACGATCTCTGCCTGGGTTTCGAAGCGTTTACATTCGAATGATGCAGCAGGCGGTTCCGGTCTGGCGCATTCATCTTAAATAGGCTGGTGAAACCTCCCCAAACCTGACTGGCCTATATTAAGTCAAAAACTGGAACATAAGACGTCCCCAATCTATGCCCTTTTGCAAACCTCCCACTTGCGAAAGGGCATTTTTTTTGAGCGCTTCCCCTCAATCTGATGTCTATGAGGGGAAGCGTTCTTACTTAAAATACGCAGCTTTTGGCAAACTCTGCCGCTTCGTTTGCGCTCCAGTCCCCTTTGGGTTTTTCTTTCAGATCAGCGCACCATTCTTTTGAACCGACTTCTGGTGAGCAGGCAGAAAGTCCCGCCGCAGTGAGTGCGAGAAAGGTAATTAAGCAGAGTGTCTTAACGAATCGTGTCATAATATATTTCTCCCCTATGGGTGTGTTTGATCCGGGGTACCCTCGCGGGGAAGGATCAAAAATTTTTGCATTTGATTGGCTGTACCCGTGCCCGCTTCTTCATAAATGTTGTAGACTTCGTCAATTTGCGCTTCAAGTAATTTTTCAACATCGTCGCTATATTTAGCCGTTGCAACGAGGGGGCCTTTATATCCATGTTCGCGTAATTGTTCGGCTGCGCGTGTGTTGGCTTCGCGGTTCGGCATGGATAATAATATTAAATGAATGTCACTTTCACGATGTTGAACGCGCGACCAGAATTCTGGGTTGGATGCATCGCCTGCAATGACATTCCTGCCGGTTTTGATATGTCGTTCGACAACTTTATCGTCCAGATCAATCCCTAGAATATGTCCGTCAACCTGATCGTACATTTCATCATAAACCGCACTGCCAATGCGTCCCATTCCAAAAATGAGAACAGAGTGACCATACAAGCCGATGTCGCCATCACCGGATAAACGTTTTGAACTTTCAAATCGTTTTAAAAAAGTTTGATACGATTGGTAGATATGATCAGCCATTAAGCTGAAAGGGGAGGCCAGTACAAATGAGGTGGAAACCGTTAAAGCAATGATCGTGAGCCATTGAGTTGAAAGCCAGCCGGATGAAATGGCAATAGCAGCGACAATTAACCCGAACTCGCTATAGTTCCCAAGTGAAAGGGAGGCCAATGTACTGGCGCGCGAGCGGACTCGAAAGAAGGTAAAGAGTCTAAAAAACAGCACTGTTTTAAAGGGAACGAGCAGTAACAGTAACAACGCACTGATCGCAGTTTCCCATGTTGGTAAACCTGTCAGGCCGATGGTGAGGAAAAAGCCAACGAGAAAGACTTCCTTGAAACCCAATAAGGTGTTTGCCAGTTCTTTAGCCTTGCTGTGGTTTGAAATTAAGACACCAACAACCAGTGCGCCCAAATCCCCCTTCATACCGACCAATTCAAACAGTGATGCACCCCCAAGGGCGAGAACAAAACCAAAAAGGGTCAGTAATTCTTTGTGTCCGCTCCATTCGAGGAACTTATGGAGAAGGAAACGCCCTGGAATAAGACCGAAAAGTGCAAATGCCCATATGGAAGGAACTTTACCGGCAGAGGCAGCAAGAAAAACAACTGCGACGATATCTTGTAAAACAAGCACGCCAATGGCAATTTGCCCGAAATGAGAGGTTAATGCGGCCCGATCTTCCAGCATTTTGACGGCAAAGACTGTGCTGGAAAAAGACAAGGCGAAAGCAATTAAAACAGCGGTGCTAAAATCAATTCCATCAAATGCAAAGAGACCAAGAGAGCCAAGGCTTAGTAAAAAGATAACCGTGACGATAATGGAGCCCATCATATGCAGGCTGGTGGATGCCCATATTTCCGGTTTTAGCAAACTGCCGATACGTAATTTTAAGCCAATGGTGAAGAGGAGTAAGGTAACGCCCATGTCTGCAATTGCGTGCAGGAAGCTGTCACCTTCGACACCAACGAGGTGGAGGAGGAAACCTGCTGCTAAAAAACCAACCATCGGGGGGAGCTTCAGTTGTTTGAAAAACAATCCGAAAGCGAAAGCAATAGCGATCCATGCAGGGTCGCGATGATCAATTGCGATAAGAAGATTTTCCATCCACTATCCCTTAAAGACGTACAGAATTGAACGGGTGAAGTTATTTAGGAAAGGGGATTAAAAGCGTTCAGAGACCCAAATTGCCATTTTTGATCCTGATTTTATGGCTTTTGTTAGCAATCCGTAAGCTGGTGCCTGTTCTGCACCATGTTCATAACCGATATCACGGTGTTCGAGTTCTTCTTCGCGAAACTTTATAAATGTTTCGCACAGTTCTGGTTCGCTGTCACCCAGTTCCTTGATTTGATCGGCGTAATGTCCATCAATGGTTTCCTCAACGGCAACGGTACAGGCCATAGCGGCTTTTTCCCCCAGCAAGGCTGTTCCTGCGCCTAAGGCAAAACCAGCCATATGCCAGATGGGGGTCATGAATGTTGGACGTACACGGCGCTCAGCGGCCATTTTATTGAAGGTGTCCAGATGGACTTCTTCCTGTTGCAACATGTGTTGAAGCAGGTCTTTTTTGTTGCCCTTCCCCAAAACAGCCATTTGGCCTTTATAGATACGAACAGCGCCATACTCCCCCGCTTGATCGACACGGATCATACGTTCAATCATTTCTTTATGGTTTAAGTCGCCGGGCATGCGACCTTTGGGGTGCGTGGTCATTATTGTCTCGTCTGTTGTCTCTAGGTTTAGCGAGTATGCGCTTTGAGTTTACGCAAGATTGTCAGGCTCGTAAAGCAGGATAGAGCTAAAAACAGGCTGGCAATGGTATTGTAAACAGTAATAGAGATGCCAAACATGACCCAGTCGCGTGTATCACAAGGTTTTAAGGGCTCTGACATGATGGAGGCTTTCAGATCTTCTAAACTCATGTTTAGGTTTTGGGCACCGCTACAGGCGGCTTGCCACCATTTTTCTTCAACCCCGAAATGATAAAATGCCAATGATCCACCGATGAGGAAAGAGATGAGGCAACCAAAAAGGGCCGCTTGTTGTGTAAATCCACCGGGCTTGCCGATAATGGCAAATAGGGCAAAAAGACCAGCGGCTGCATAGGGAATACGTTGATACAAGCAAAGGACACAAGGATCAATTCCCACAACAAATTCAACAAAGTAAGCCGTGCTGAGGGCTGCGAGACAGACCAGCAGGATAAATAAGCCGGGCAGTTTCGGGTTTTTGGAAATCTGTTGGATCAATGTATTCATATCAAGTGCCTCAGTGCCAGAATTTAATCAGGGCGAAACCGCCAACCAGAAGAAGGACGAAAAGCAAAGTCAATTTGCCCAAATGTTTTTCGATAAACAGACGAATGGGACTGCCAAATTTCCACAAGAGGGCTGCGATGATGAAGAAACGCAGGCCCCGACCAACCAAGGATGCTAAGGTAAACGAAACGATATCCATTTGGGTGACACCGCTGGCAATCGTAAATAACTTGTACGGAATGGGCGAAAAGCCTGCTGAGAAAACGATTAGAACGCCGTGTTCATTATAAAGTTCTTTAACAGATTCGAATTTCTCAATCGCATTGTAAAATTCAAGAACTGCTTTGCCGATGGTTTCAAAAAAACCATACCCGATCCCATACCCCGCAATCCCGCCGAGAACAGAAGACACTGTGCAAACAAAAGCAATTTTCCAAGCCTTGTCTCGTGCAGCCAGAACCATAGGCAACAGCAGAATATCCGGTGGGAGTGGGAAAAAAGAGCTTTCAGCGAAAGATAACACTGCCAAAAAAAACAAGGCGTGTTTGTGGGCGGCGAGGCCCATCATCCAGTCATAGGTTCGTTGAAGCACGTTCTGTTACCTTAAACGATTGGTAAAAAAGCTGTTTAGCAGTGGATTCTCTATCTCGCAATGACTTATGGAGAGAGAAGATGGAAAAATTATGTCAAAAGAGCATGCATATAAAAAAAATCCCGGTTCATGGGCCTTTGATGACTGTTTTTTTTAGCCTTTATGGATCATGATCGGCAATCAAACATGAATATTTTCAGAAAGTAACAAAAAGCACTTGCAAGGTCGGGAATGACGAATTAAAAGGGGGGCAACCGAGCCCATAAAGGACACCGAGGCGGTGTGATGGAATTGGTAGACGTGAGGGATTCAAAATCCCTTGTCCGCAAGGACGTGCCGGTTCGACTCCGGCCACCGCTACCACTCTTAAGTCCTTTATATGGCTCGGTTTTTTGTTGTCTATGCCGAACCAAGGTATCAAAAATTCACTATGCACGGCCTATGTGATTCGTAAGCTGAATTACCTGCTTAAACGTCAGGGTAGGGTGTCGAGAACGACAAACGGCAACCATAATTTCCATATTATTCCAAACCTGCGGGATCGACTTTTTTCGGTCTTTGAGCCGAACAAGGTGTGATTTGCAGATATTAATTATATTGATAGGTATGAAGGCTGGTTTTATCTGGTCGCTGTCAAGGATATGGTTGATCATCTAAAAAGAACACTGTCTGGAAATAACCATGAAAGTGGCTTAATAAAAGATCAGATTGGTTTGGAATTTTCGAAACAGGTCAGATGGCGCACCCGACAGGATTCGAACCTGTAACTTCCACCTTCGGAGGGTGGCGATCTATCCAGTTGATCTACGGGTGCGCAGCAAATTTGGCGCAACATACTAGACTGTTTGACTGGAGTAAAGTGTCAGTTTTAACGCTTTGAAAAAATATACGTTGCCTTGGTATTCCAGTTAATAGGAACGGGTCCATTCTGGGCGACTACTTCTCATCCACTTTCCACCTTTATACTTTTTTGATCTCGACAAAAAATCGGGATGAATTTGGATAAGAACAGGATAAAGCCCAATATCATAAAGAAGGCGGCCCCATCGTAACTGGCCTCTATTGGCAGTGGATTGTCGGGAATTGCGGGTGAAATGCGTAACCCTGTTGCCGTAATCATGCAGAGAAGTGCCGCAATCATACGTTTTGGGACAATGAGGTCATAACCTGAATGGCGCAAACCTGCGATAGTGAACACCATTAAAATGGCTGTCCCAATTGCTCCGACGCCGAAGAAGTGTCGTAAGTCCGTCGCAACTCCCAATTCCAAAAAGGCGTTTACCCCCATCCCAAGACAGCCTAGTGCAATCCAGAAATTAGCGACATATAAAAATTGCACATAAGGTTTAAGCAAGACGCGGCCCACATGAAAATCCGATAAGCGGTCCATCAACGCGGCCCCGGCAGCCATGGCAAACCATCCCATGATAGCTGTTTCTGGTATGAGTAAATCTGCAGTGGCAAAAAATAAAAAGGTCACGCTGGCGAGGTTGCGCCGATAAGGGTAGGGGCGAAACAAGCTGTCTTGGTCGTTTTGTTCATCCAAAGCGAGACGGATTACCACCATCGAAATCCGGGTGGATGTAATGATAATCCCAAAGATAAGCGCGTATACACCGCCCAGTAAAGCACGCCGGGACAGTTCAAAATCTTCACCTACCCCGGACCAACCAAGGTAAACAGCGATTTGTGCCCCGATAAACAGACATATCATGGGAATGAAAATATGATGACGCTTGCCGCTTTCTTTCATCAGATGGGGCAAGGTATGCCAAGCTAATATAAGGGGAAAGGCCACATTAATCAGGCCAACCAAAAACAAGGGCAGAAGATCAATCAAGGCAACAGACAGCCGCCCGAAAAGCCATAAACCGACATATAAAGCCAGTCCGCGCCCTTGTAAATGCGTCGCCCCTGTCCATTCAGGAATAGCGGTTAATAAAAAACCAGCCAATGCCGCGGCGCCAAAACCGAAAATCATTTCATGGGCATGCCAATCTGAAAGGGATATCGTTTCTGGTGTGAAGGCAATTCCTTTCAAGACCAGCAGCCAATAGGCCAGCAATCCAATTGCAGATAGGCCAGAGAGAATAAAAAAGGGACGAAACCCCCATTGGAAGATAAAGCCGAGGTCTATTTTCATAAGGCGTGTTCCTCGTTCATTAGGTCAAAGGCCGTACGCACGTCTTCTTCTTCCAAGAGTTGCCCCACTCGTTGATAGACAAAGCTGTCAGTTCGTTCTTCAAAAGGAATATCGATTTTAATTTCACGAATAATGCGCCCCGGTTCCGGTTTAAACACCAGAATGCGCGAGCTGATACGGACAGCTTCCAACAAATCATGGGTGATAAAGACAGCCGTTAAATCATTGTTGTGAATTTGTTCCATCACAAGATCCTGAAGTTCGCGACGCAGGCCGATATCGAGTGCGCTGAACGGTTCATCCAGCAACAACAGGTCGGGGGAAATGGCCAATGCCCGACCAATGGCGACCCGTTGACGCATGCCGCCACTAAGCTCATCCGGGTATTTTTCCAAATCATCCGGGGTTAAGCGCAGACGTTGAGCTATTTTGTCAGCATGGGTGCGCTGTTTGAAACGTCCGACCCCACGCGCTTTTAATCCCATTGCAATATTTTGCCAGGCCTTGCGCCACGGCAGTAAACGGTCTTCCTGAAAAACCATAGAGGTACAGTCAAATTCGTTTTTGATTTTTCCTTCGCTGGGGTCAATCAAGCCGGCACATATGGCCAATAAAGTCGTCTTGCCGCAACCGGAGGGACCAACAAGTGAGACGACTTCTCCTTTGCTGACGTTTAAGAAAACATCTTCCACCACATTGTCGAACATATATTTATGGGTGATTTGGGACAATGAAAGCATTATTTCATCCCCAACGATGTTTCATCCTGACGCCAGGATTCAAGGTGGCGTTTCAAGGGTTCCAGAAACAGATATTCAAAACCTAATAACAAAATAACAGTTGCCATGATCCAGCCCATTGCGGTTGCCGTTTCCAGATTAACCCGGGCGAGGGCCATACCGGCACCGATGCCTTCGTTGGTTGCCAGCAATTCTGCCATGATGGTGACTTTCCATGCCATTCCCAAGGCGGTGATCCATGCGGGGAATAGATAGGACAGAATATGAGGCAGGTAGAAATCCCATAGTTTCATGATCAATGGGACATTGAAAACCGTACTCATATCCAGAAACCGTCGATCAAGGGTGCGTGTCCCTTGTACGGCGGCGGCAAAGGTTAAAGGCAATGTGGTGACCACAACGGTAAAGACCGGGGTCGCCCCGCCCATCCCGAACCAAAGCAATGCGAGTACGATCCATGAAATCGGCGGCACGCCCATCAGGAATGTCACAATCGGGCGGGCGGCCCGTGCGGTTGTCATGGACAGGCCCGCCAATATGCCCAATGCACTGCCAACCACAACCGACAGGATAAACCCGCTTAATGCCCGTAATGTTGTTATAAATATATAAGACCAGCCGTTTTCCTCTTTCAATGCAGCCCACAGGGCATGGAAAGATTCAATCGGTGTGGGCAGAATAAAACTGCCGTAAAGGGTGTTGCCATACTCCCAAAGCGCCATAAGCAATAATAAACTGCTTATGGCACCCCAGCCCCCCCAGATATAATGAAAGCATGCCTTAAGATATGTCATGAAATGATATGCGTTCTTTAAAGATCGAGATAAAAATCAGCATCCGGCAGTTTGCCGCCGATAATTTTCGGGGAAAGCTCCGCCAGACGTGTAAAGAAGGCTTCGATCTCTGCCTTGGCATCCAGTGCTAATGTGGTTTCAAGATTGACATAAGGCATGGAAAGTTCTGTCACCGCGGCTTTAACACCCAAATGGTCTTCGGCAATAACGCCAGCATCTACCGGATTGTTTAATGCCCATTGGGAAGAACGGACGCAATCGGCCTGCAATGTTCTTAAGACATCCATATGTTTGTCTGCCAAATTAGAATTAACCAGCAAGCCAGCCTGAGGAATACGGGCCGGACCATTGGTGGCAACGCCCCATTCCTGTTGAATGTTTAAGACACGGCGGACACTGCGGGCATTCATTTTACCTTTCAGAATGGTTGCTGTTGCAGCCGGTTCCGGCAGGATGACAATATCAGCTTTGCCTACCATCATCATTTGAACGACTTCCATCGGGGTTGTTGCATAAACCAGATTAAAATCTTTGCCCGGCTTCATGCCTGCCTTGGTCGTAATATATTGGAAAACCAGATCGGGCATATCGTTTTTAAACGGCATGGTGACTGTCTTACCGGCAATGTCTTCCAGCTTGGACACAGTGTCATCCGACGACATCATATAAAGCAAGCCCCATGTCATAATATTGAGCATGCGAACAGGCAGTCCTTTGTTATAAAGGTTTGCACCCACATAACTTGGAACACCGCTGATTTGCATATCCCCGGATACGATACCGGATCGCAGTTGATCCGGCGTGCGCCATGCCTTGAAGGACAGGTTATCGATCAAGGCACGTGTTTTGCCTTTTTGTGCCAAATGGGCCAAGGCGACGGACGGCCCGACAGGCGGTCCCCATAAGGTCAAATCGCGTAATCTTTCGGTTGCCCCAAAGGCAAGGCCCGGAAAAGCACCGCATGTGAGAGCTGCGGCACCGACCCCTAATAATTTACGACGTGAAAGTTCAGTCATCTTCAATATCCTTGTTTAGAAGTTTGCAACAGCGCGCACGTAGAATGTCCGCCCGGGTGCATCCACAGCCGCGCGGGCCGTATTTGCAATATGTTCACCGGTGATATGTTCGTTATATTCTTTGTCAAATACGTTATCGACGCCTAGGCTTAGCCCCACCTGATTGTACAGCTGCACACCGCCATAAAGATCAAGTGTGGTAAAGGCACCGGATGTCCCATCCGTATCCATGCCCAATCCGGTTGTCGCATTATCATCCAATCGGGATTGGCGACCGGAAAAACGTAATTTTGATCCGATATTCCATGTGCCGATGACATCCAGATCATCGGTGTAATCAACCAGCCAATAGGTTTCAAACGGGCGAACCTGATAAAGGGGACGATTATCACTGTCATTATCGCCATAAGTATAGGTCGCTACCAATCGTGTAGCCAGATTGGTATTCACATTCCATTGTACTTCGGCCTTTGCCCCGATCAGGGTGGCATCCACGTTGCGTGAAATGGTCGCATTGTCAGCCAGCAACACACCGGATTGCCCCCGGGCCTTGTCGTATGTGATGAAATCGCTGACTTTGTCATAATAGGTGCTGAAGCTAGTTTTCCACGCGCTGCCTTGGCCGCTGGAACGCTGATAATCCTTATATCCGTTTCCTTTGAATTCAATACCGATCTCGGCCTTATGGTGTTTTTCTGGGTCCAGATCAGGGTTCCCGATCCAGCGGTTGGCGGAAGGGCCGGACAGGGCATGCCAGCGTTCCTTGTTATCGGGGGATCGGACCATACGGCCCACTTCACCAAATAACATACCATTGGACAGATTAATATCCTGTTCCAGCTTCATTTTTCCACTGATGTTATGGTCTGTAACCTTGGCATCGGTTGCCCCGTAATACATGCGATAAAGGCTCATGGCACTGATATTAAAAGGCGCGGGGTTACCTGTCGGTGTGATATCAGCCTTGGTGGCTTCGGCATTACGATAATCATATCGCAGGCCGAATTTGGCCCGTGTTGTTTCACCTAAATTCGTTTCGCTATCGCCCCACAAACTTGCAACCGTTTGTTCCACACCGGGAAAACGATAGGAGTTGATGACATCGCCAAGCGTCACATTGTAGCGGGTTGCCTCGTGATCATCTTTTTTAAAAGAGATACCAACAGCGTTGATAAAACCGTTTGTTTCAAACCGCCCGGATGCACCACCTTCGTACATGCGTCGGTCCGTTTCCACCCGTAAACGGGCACCTGAGGCATTACGTACCGTGTAGTTATCTGCGCGTCGCATGACATCAATTGCGGAAAAATAAGTCTGTACTTCCTCAAAGCCACCCACGTCTTTAAACGTTAAAAATGCTTTGCCAATATGACGTTCAGTTTTGTGGGGATCCATTGCATGGTGGGGTTGCTTGTCATCATCAATGTGATCCATGACGCCGATAAATTTAAGTTCTGTAGTTGCGTTCGGCGTTAAGCCCAGAACGACCTGGCCCAGTGTGCGTTCGTACCCAAAATGCAGGTCAGTTCCCTTACGGTCTTCATAATTGCCCGCATCATCACGGCGCAAACTGCCCATAACAAAACCGGACCCGCCGCGTTGTGCAGCTTGGGCAGCCCCTGTTTTTATGCGGCCGTCATATCCCAAGGATATTTTGGCCGTTTTTTTCGCCGTCGCTACCTTATCAGCTGCGCCGGGTGTGTTTTCAACCGTTCCCTGTTTGAACTGATGTTCTGCCCGACCCATAATGTGATCTGGTGCCGTAATAATAGGCGGCGGCCCCATATGGACATGAGACTTCATTTTTGTTGTGTCCACGTAAGGGGACTGCGCATACCCTTGCGCCGATCCCAAGGCAATGGCACAGGTTGCCATCGCCCAAACACTACGGTGCATCTTCAGATTAATCTTAACTGACATTTTGAATCCTCACATTAGGCAAAGTTCAACCGTTCACCCAATAAGCCCTTATGGGTGTTGATAAAAATTCGATATTCACGATTGTTCGTGCAGGGGTATTGATAATGCGAATCATTATTAATGTCAATTGATGTTGGTCAATTGGGGATTTGAATGTTTGTTTTGTCCGCATCTAAAAGAATGCGATACAGGAAAAACAAAAAGAAAAAGGCAGAATTTTCATCTGCCAATTTAAGGACCTTAAAGGTCGTTTTGCTGTTTGCCCAACTATGTTAGATCGGGCAGTCTGTTTGTTCGCGATTAATAAAACGTACCCCGTATGGGGCTTCAAGAGAAAAGCCGCCGCCACGTCCTGGGGCGACATCCAAGCAAAACTGATCATCGCCTTTTATATGATCACTGAGCGTGTTGGCGACATAAACAGCGGTATCATCCACGAGGCCGATTTGTATATCGCTTTCACCGAGAGTAAATTCACTGGCGATAAAACATAACGGTGCACTGCCATCACAACAACCACCGGAAATCAGAAAAATCAATTTGCCATGCTCTGCCTTGAGCTTCTGTAAAATATCGCGCGCTTGTGGTGTAATATTTAATTGGGTCATGACAATATCCTTATTCATCAAATAAAAAGGGCCGCAAAGAGGGTGGGGGGAAGTCCTCTTCGCGGCCTTTTTAGCAATGCTTGGCTTAGAAGAAACCCAAGGCGTTATCGCTATAGCTAACCAACAAGTTTTTGGTTTGCTGATAGTGATTAAGCATCATTTTATGAGTTTCACGACCGATACCAGACTGTTTGTAACCGCCAAAGGCAGCATGTGCCGGATAGAGGTGATAACAATTGGTCCAGACACGACCGGCTTTGATGCCGCGTCCCATGCGGAAGGCACGGTTTCCATCGCGTGACCAAACGCCAGCACCCAGACCGAAAGCTGTGTCATTGGCGATTTCCAGGGCTTCGGCTTCGTCTTTAAATGTGGTGACACTGACGACCGGGCCAAAGATTTCTTCCTGGAAGATACGCATTTTATTGTGTCCTTTCAGGATGGTCGGCTCTACATAGAAACCGTCAGCGTATTCGCCGCCCAATTGGGCTTGGTTACCACCGCACAGGACTTCGGCCCCTTCGTTTTTACCGATTTCAATATAGGACAGAATCTTATCAAGCTGTTCCTTAGATGCTTGCGCACCAATCATAGTGGAGCTGTCCAACGGATTGCCCTGCTTGATGCTTTTGACACGTTCGATCGCCCGTTCGATGAATTTTTCGTAGATGCTTTCCTGAATGAGAACGCGGCTGGGGCATGTGCAAACTTCGCCTTGGTTGAGGGCGAACATGGCGAAACCTTCCAAGGCTTTGTCGAAAAAGGCATCATCTGCGGACATAACATCTTCAAAGAAAATGTTTGGCGATTTACCACCCAATTCCAAGGTAACCGGAATGATGTTTTCAGACGCATATTGCATGATCAGGCGGCCTGTACCTGTTTCACCGGTAAAGGCAACTTTGGCAATGCGTTTGCTGGTTGCCAGCGGTTTTCCGGCTTCCACACCAAAACCGTTGACGACGTTGAGCACGCCCTTGGGTAGGATATCTTTGATCAGATCCATCAAAACCATGATCGCCATTGGTGTTTGTTCCGCCGGTTTCAAGACGACGCAGTTACCAGCAGCCAAAGCCGGTGCAACTTTCCACGCAGCCATCAGCAGCGGGAAGTTCCACGGAATGATTTGACCGACAACACCCAACGGCTCATGGAAATGGTAGGCATAGGTGTCTGCGTCAATTTCTGCAATTGAACCTTCTTGTGCGCGGATGCAGCCTGCGAAATAGCGGAAGTGATCAACTGCCAGTGGCAGGTCGGCGGCGGTGGTTTCACGGATCGGCTTTCCGTTGTCAATTGTTTCAGCCATCGCGAGCAAGGATAGGCGTTCTTCCATGCGATCCGCGATTTTATTTAAAACCTGTGCGCGTTCTGCCGGGGATGTTTTTGCCCAACCATCTTTGGCGGCATGCGCTGCGTCCAGTGCGCGTTCCACATCAGCCGCTTTGGACCGTGCAACTTCACAGATGACGCCCCCTGTAACCGGGGAAATGTTATCAAAGTATGCGCCGTCAGCCGGTGCAACCCACTCGCCGCCGATGAAGTTGTCGTATTTGGTGCGAATGGCAACATCACCAGCCAATTCTTTTAAATCTTTTAATAGCATTTTATCTTCCTAGACTGTTTGAAGCAAACGCCTGATACGGGCGCCTGTACCTGTTAACTGGAAACGCCGTGACTTTTGCAGACACAACAATTCTGTAATGCCTGATTTGGGGCTTTGGGGAAACTCGACTTAAGTCGTATCTTTAGATGGTTTAGGTTTAATTTATTGGTTTTATTGAGTTTATTTTTTGATGGAAAAAGGAATGATTTCGACCAACGGATAGCCTGCCTCTTGCCAGCCGTCTTTGCCATCGGCCAGCCAATAGACGGATTTATAGCCCAAGCGAGTTGCTCGTTTTGCCCCGTTCCATGACATCCAACAGGATTTTAGGCAAAAGAAAATAAGTTTTGTCTGTGTGTTCTGTGAACTGAGTTGCGCCAGCGCCTTTTGAAAATAGGTATTTTGACCGGGCGTTAAAGCACCGCGCCCCACATCGGGAAGCCAATAACTGCCGGGAATAGAGGTGTGAGGTTTAACACTAATCCACCCACCGTTTCGGGATTTTGTCAGGAATTTTCCAGATCCGATCACGTCAATGAAAACAGCGCCTTTGTCTTTTAGATGCGCCGCTTGTTCGATGCTGACGGTTTGTGCGCCGGGAACTTGGTCGGGAACAGGGGCCTTGTAACGGTTCATACGATATCCATCGGGGAGGGGTACAGTATTACAGGCCGCCAATATCATTAAAAACAGTAGGGCTGGGATTTTCATTTCGGACCTCGTTTATGAATGTGTGTCGGGTCGTACCCCCACAAGGCAATACCGAGAAAAGCAAGACAAGAGAGCAGACAGATCCATAAGGCCTGCGCATTGAGTTGGGCATAAAAAGAAAAACGGATGAGTTCCACCGCATAGGTAAAGGGATTGAAACGACAAAGCTGTGCGAGAAATGGGCTTGATTCCGAAATTTTCCAAATGGGGTACAAGGCGGAAGATAGGAAAAACATCGGGAAAATGACAAAATTCATAATGCCCGCAAAATTTTCCAATTGCTTAATTCGGGAAGACAGGACCATCCCCAAGGCACCCAGCATAAGGCTGCTGACAATCAAAACAGGCAGAACCAACAAATAACCGGACGGTGGCAATTCAATGCCGAACCCAAACGCAATCATCAAAAAAACGTACACCTGAACAATGGAAACAAAGGCCCCAGCTAAGAGCTTGCCGAACAGGAGAAACCAACGCGGCATTGGGCTGGTTAACAGGACATGCATGCTGCCCATTTCGCGGTCATAGACCATAGACAGGGAGCTTTGCATGCCGTTGAACAACTGGATCATACCGACCAAGCCGGGCAAGATATAGACCTCATACGTGATATAGGTTTCATATGGCGCAATGATTGACACCCCCAAGGCTGCGCGAAAACCCGCAGCAAAGACGAACAACCACATCAAGGGGCGCACCAGTGCGGAAAAGAAACGTTCGCGTTGTTGTAAGAAACGCAGAAGTTCGCGGACAATCACGCCTTTTAGACAAATCAGGTAAGACATGTTTGTCCCCTTTGGGTCAAATCATTGAAGGTCTGTTCCAATGTGGGGGCGGCGAGTTCGTGTGCGGTTCCCTGTCCGACGATTTGCCCGTTGTGTAAAATGATGGTTTGGTCATTTTCGCGAACCTCATCAATTAAATGTGTTGCCCAAAGGACGCTGGTACCGCGTTCCTGACACAATTGATGGACATGATCGACAAGGGTGCGTCGGGTTGCGATATCCAGCCCGACACTGGCTTCGTCCAATAACAAGAGGGCGGGGTGATGAAGCAACGCACGGGCAATTTCGGCCCGTCTGCGATGCCCACCGTTTAACTGACGAACCTTTTCATGGCGCCTGTCGTACAGGTCTAAACGTTCCAATTCTTCTTGAATGCGTTGTTCGCCCAGTTTGTTTCCGATCCCGTGTAGGCTGGCAAAATATCGTAAGTTCTGAAGAATACTCAGGTCCAGATCCAAGGTTGTCTGTTGAAAAACAAACCCCATCAAAGCCAAGGCGGCGCGCGGTGTTTGTGCGATATCATATCCATGAATGAATAAATTTCCATGTGTCGGGCGGTTTAAGGCACTGGCTATGGCTAAAAATGTGCTTTTACCGGCGCCATTTGGCCCTAAAAGCGCACAAAAACATCCCGGTTCGATGTTAAAAGAAATATCTTTCAAGGCTTGCTTGGCATTCGCATAAGTGAAAGACAGGTTTTGTGCAGATAACAATGCGGTCATGGTTTTACCGCAATGCCCCAAGGGTAGCGTCCGACTTTAATAGATTTCACCGCTTTCAGGTTTTGGGTGTCAATAAGGGTGACATCGCCACTGACCCCATTGGTGGTGAGCAATAATTTCTCATCCGGGCTGAATTCCAGATGCCAGACGCGTCGTCCCACCAGAATATATTTTTCCACCTCGTAGGTTTTTCGATTAACAACCGCGACATGGTTTGCCGGACCAAGGGCAATATAAGCATATTTGCCATCATGGCTTAAACGCATGCCGACGGGTTGAACCCGGTCTTTATGAATGCCTTTAATGGCAAAGGTTATTTTTTTTATAATCTGTCGGTCTTTTACATCAATGACGGATACGGTGCCGCCGATTTCAGAAGAAACCCATAACAAACTGTCGTCCTGTTCAAAAACAGCGTAGCGGGGACGTTGATCAACTAGTGTATTGTCAAACAGTTCATGGCTTTGGGTGTCGATCCAATGCACCATATTGGTCGTTTCAGATGTCGTAATGGCGATTTTACCGTTGTGGCTGACAGCCATACCTTCGGGTTCCACGCCAACATCAATTTGGGCTAGAACTTGCGAGGTTTTGACATCGACAACCGTTGTCAGCGCATCGTCTTCGTTGGCAATGTAAAGTTTGCGGTCATCAGGGTGCAGTGCAAATTGTTCCGGGTCGGCCCCGGATGGCAGTTCCCCGATTTTGGTTTCATTCACACTGTCGTAAATTTCCACCGTATCGTCGTTGGAGGTGCAAATATAAAGGCGCTTGTTGTCTTTGCTTAAAATAATACCGCGGGGGCGTTTGCCGACTTTAAAGGTCCGGGTGACTTTCATTTGATCCAGATCGAGAACGGAAACAGTGTTGTCTTTTTCATTGCTGATGAAAGCTGTAGAAGCCCATAAGTCACTGGCAATGATAGTTGAACCGAGAAGGGCCGCAAGGATCAGGCGTTTCATTTGATAAATTCCTTACATTTACTTTCAGGCTGATCAAAGCCAAGGGTGTCAAGTTCGCTATAGCGGTGCAAAAACCCTTCAATCGGGGCTTGTGTGACGAGGGAATGCGCTGCTGTTAATGCAATGGGTTGACGCAATTGACCGTTCCAAGGACGATAAGACAGTTTGCGTCCTTTAAATCCCGCCAGTTCAAACTGTTGGCTGCGAATAAAGTGGTTTAAGGTGGCGAAGTCTTTTGAATTTGTCCGGGTTGCGGCTTCCCCGATTGTACGTACCGCGGCCCAAGCGGCATAATCACGTGCGGTCATGGGGCGTTTGGCCTGTTTTTTAAAACGGTTTTGCAGTTGTAAGGCCCCCCATTGTTCCTGTGTCCAATACCATGCGGTAGGGAATAAGCCTTGCGTCCCGGCAACAGGGCGGGGATCAAAAGTTCGGTAAATCATATATTCCCCAAAATCACCCAGTTCATCGGCCACCATCAGGATGTCGTAATCTTTGCCTTGGGTGAGCAAGGGAATTTCCGCCTGTGCGCTACGATAGGCGTCACGTCCACCGTTCCAGATTTTTTCTGTAACGATTTTTGCACCGTACTTGCGCGCGGATGCTTTAAGAGATGTGGCAAATTTTTGATCATCATCGTGTGGACCTTGGATCAAAAACCAATCTTTCCAGCGTTTTTTGACCAAATATTGTGCCAAGGCATCTGTTAACATGGCTCGACTGGGTATGGTGTGGAGTAACCGGATATCGCACGCCTGTTGGCGCAAGGCATTGTCAGGGGCACGGCTGTTGAAAAAGAGTAAATCCTGATGTTCAGTCTGCTTTAAAACGGCTTGAAGGTGATTGCCTGAAAGATCAAGCACAAACAGGTTATGACCTTTGGCGATGAGACGATCGATGGCTTGTTGTAGGTTTGCGTCCTTTGCTAAAGTGATTGTTTCCAACGTAAATTTCTGTTTTAGGAAACGTCCGGTCGTATTGTTGTCTTGCAGGGCGAGCAAAGCTCCCTGTACCCCCAGATCATCAGGTGGTTCAATCAAATTGGACAAAACGGGCGGGCGTTCCACTTTTTGCGACACAAAGGCGATGGAAATTGTTTCTACCTGTTTGGCTGAGGTTGGAAACGTCAGGCCTAATACTGCGATAAGGCAGAGCAAAAAACGCATGAAACCTGGCTCCCATTATTGCGTGAACGAACCGACAGTCCGGTATGCTTGCTATTAGAGCAACGTGACGGAAGCTTGAAAATTCGACCTTTGTCGAATGGCGGAGGCAAGGACGGATTGTTAGCGTTATCCAAACGAAATAAATTTCAACAGGGATGAGTTAGATGAAACGTTTCAGTGTTTTAGCATTTTGCCTTGTTGTTCTCAGTACATCTGCTTTTGCGGAAGGGTATTTGGCACGAAAGGCTGTGAAGCTACCGGATCTTGTGTTGGGAACGGACGAAGCCGGTTATCAGGTGAGCCAGAAGCAATATGATCTTAAAACAGGAACGGCTTATCGGTTGAAAATTGTCAGTACCGGGCGCAAACCTTATGCATTACGCAGCGCAAATTTCTTTGATTTTATCTGGTTGCGCAAAGTTGAGGCCGGCGAAATGGAAATCAAGGCATCCCATCTGTATGAACTTGAATTTGAAGAAGAAAGCGAAGCTGAGATTTTCTTTGTTCCGATCAAACCGGGTATTTACAAACTGTACGCGGCAGGGTTGGAAGAAAAGGGCACATTTACCTCAATTCATGTGAAGTAGTGGCCCATGAAACGGATATATCTCTCGCTTTTGATCCTTGTTGTGATGATGGGGCAGGCCAAGGCGGGCAATCTGACCATCCATAATAAAACGGACCGGCAAGTGAAAGTGTCTTCTGTTGGCGGTGCAGGGCGCATTGAAGGTGGGCAAACAAAATCAATTGCCTTTGCCAATGAAGAAAGGGTCGCGACCATCAATATCTGGTGGATGAACAATGCCCGACAGCTGTGTCAGATCGTTACCCCGTGGGAACGGACAATCATTGTGACAGGTCGTAAGGAAATAAAATGTTTATCCAGAAAATGATTCCTTCTCGCCTAAAGTCGAATATCGGGCATGGCGGCAATTTGTTAAGGTCCTTGTATCTGAAGTTGCTTAAGCCTCAACCTCAGACGCATAAAGCCTCTGGCAGTGCGAACCTGTTGAAGGGGCTTTTAGCTTCCCTAACATTACTTGTATGCGCAAACCCAATTCCCGGGTTTGCGCTTTCTTTTGATGACATTCAAGATCGTGGTGTGATTTCCGTAGCGGTCTATCGTGATTTTGCGCCGTTTTCTTACCGTGAAAACGGGCAGGCAAAAGGGGTGGATGTCGAGGTTGCGCAGACTATTGCAGAGACGTTAGGTGTGCGTTTGGATTTATTTGAGTTGAGCGCAGATGAGAACGTTGACGATGATTTACGCAACGCCATCTGGAAAGGTCATTATCTGGATCGCAAGAAGGCCGATATCATGTTGCATGTCCCCTATGATAATGAACTGGCCCGGCGCAACGATTTGGTTGTCCTGTTTGCGCCTTACTACCGCGAAGACATGGTCGTTGCCCGCGATATTAAAAAATTAGGCAAGGATGCGACCTTGGGACATTTTCGTTATGAAAAAATAGCCGTCGAATTAGACAGTCTAGCCGATATTTATTTAAGTGCGGCATTTGGCGGTAGTGTTCGAAATAACGTTCTGCATTTCCCAACCATTCAAGAAGCGGCCGATCAGGCAATTGCGCAAAAAGCGTTTGGATTGATGGGACCGCGTAGCGTGGTGGAAGCTGCCTTGGGTGCGCATATAGCCCAATATGATATCGGTAAAATACCGACACCGGGCCTGTCGCGGGAAAGCTGGCTATTGGGTTTGGCGGTGAAAAACGATTACCGCCAGTTGGGATATGCGGTCGGGGATATCATTGCTGCGATGGTCATGGACGGACGGATGAAGGCGTTATTTGAAAAATATGGGCTGACCTATACCCCACCGCCTTCAAGTTTTTATAATTAGGAGGCAGCTATGCCTTATTTATTGGTTCTTCCGTTCTTGTTAACGGTACTTTCCTTTTCTGCGCAAGCGGGCAATATCGCCAAAGATCCGTTAAATTCGCCAATGTGGGAATATCTGGCAGAAGAAACGTTTGGGGAAAATGCAACGATTATTGTGGATGAAAACCTCAAGGTTTTTGCCCCGACCAATGCGGAAAGCAATTTTCAGGTTCCTGTTTCTGTGGATGCGTCCGCATTGGGAAAGGTGGAAGAGATCGTTTTGATGACGGATCTTAACCCCTTTCCAATTGCAGTGCGTTTTTTCCCTATGCAGGCCAAGCCTTACTTTGCAACACGGGTGAAATTGAACGAAGGCAGCGTCATTCACGCAATCGCCAAAACACCGGATGGTATCTGGCGTATGAATGGTACGTTTGTCAGTGCACAAGGTGGTGGATGTACGACAGGACCGCAACAAACGGCACAGGCCGACTGGGCTGATCATTTATTAGAGGCAAAAGGTCGTATGTGGCAGCGCGGCGATAGCGAACGTATACGCTTTAGCCTGCGTCATCCGATGGATACGGGCCTGTCCGGGGATGTTCCGGTTTTTATCATCGAGGAGATTAATTTTAAAGACGCCAACGGATTATTGCTAAGCCGTTTTGAACTGAAAGAACCCATCAGTGAAAACCCGGTTCTGACACTTGATTTTCCCAAGGGGACAGCGCCGTTGCGTATTTCAGGGCGAGACAACAATGCCAACGAATTTGATGTTAAAGTGGGGATAAGATGATGAGATGGGGAATATGGTGCTTGGTATGGGGCGTATTGATGTCTTTTGCTCACAACAGCATGGCTGAGGATTTATCTTATGATTTGAAGGCGCAAAAAGTTGGGGACGGGGTCTATGTTTTTATCGGCAGCACGGATCATTTCAATCGCGAAAACGGTGGTAATATCGTTAATACCGGTTTCTTAATTGGTGAAACGGGCGTGGTGGTTATCGACACTGGCCCCTCTTTAAAATACGGTAATGAAATGCGTGCGGCGATTGGCGCAATAACGCCAAAACCCGTTCGCCATGTGATTATTACCCATCATCACCCCGATCATTTTTTAGGGAACCTGGCGTTTGATGATGCCCAAATATGGGCGATGGATGAAACCATTCAGGCCATAAACCGTGAAGGTGAAGGCCTGCTGGAAAACATGTATCGCATGGTCGGGGACTGGATGATTGACACAACGCTTGTCAAACCCGGTCATTCCATCAACCAATCCCATATGGACCTGTCAGGGCGCACAATACAGTTCATGCCGCTTCAAGGGCATACAAAAGGCGATTTAGCAATTTTTGACCAGAAAAGCGGTGTGCTGTTTACCGGGGATTTGGCGTTTCATAATCGCACACCGACAACACCCCATGCCGATATTGCACAATGGATGCGTGCTTTGGAACAGCTGGAAAAACATTCTTATAATGTTGTTGTACCCGGTCATGGGCCGGTGGAACGTGACGGGCGTTCATTTAAGCAGACGCTGGATTATCTGGGCTGGTTGCAAAAGACATTGTATCAGGCGGCAGAAAATGGCCTTGAAATGACCGAGGTTATGCGTCTGGATATCCCGCAACGTTTTCAATCTTTGTCTGTGGCGCGTGCGGAGTTTGTGCGTTCCGTTGCTTACCTGTGGCCAAGCGTTGTCGAAGAGACTTTACTACGCCTTTACGACTAAAGTTGAAGGCCGAAAGTGCTTTAAAACCGCTGTAAATGGGCTTTGTTCGACTTTTTGCCAATATTGCATAACAACCCGTCCCCTCATAGTGAAAGCAGTCTTTGAAGCATGTGCAAAACATGTCGACTGAACATTATTTTTTTGAGGCTTTCACTTTCCTTGAAAGGGAGACATATATATGAAACGGGCACTATTCACGACAGCCGCCTTAGGTTGGCTGGCACTGGGGGCACTTGGTCCCAACGCTGCACTGGCAAAGGTCACAAATGAGGATATTCTCAATGATGACAAGAATACCTCCCAAGTCGTAACAGACGGTATGGGCTTGCAGGCCCAACGCTTCAGCCCTTTGAATAAAATCAATCTGAAAACTGTGAAAAAACTGGTTCCGGCATGGACCTTTTCTTTCGGGGGGGAAAAACAACGCGGTCAAGAGGCCCAGCCACTGGTTGCGGATGGGGTGATGTATGTGACCGGGTCTTATTCTCGTCTGTTTGCCATTGATGTGAAAACGGGTGAAGAATTATGGCAATATGATGCGCGTCTTCCCGATGGGATTATGCCGTGTTGCGATGTGATTAACCGTGGGGCGGCCCTTTATGAAGACATGGTCTATTTTGGGACGCTGGATGCTAAAATCGTTGCGTTAGATGCCAAAACCGGCAAGGTGAAATGGAAAAAGAAAGTTGGTGATTACAAGGCTGGTTATTCCCTGACGGCGACACCGTTGATTGTTGAAGGTAAAGTCGTAACCGGGGTTTCTGGCGGTGAGTTTGGCATTGTTGGCAAGGTTGAAGCCCGTGATGCAAAAACCGGTGAACTTGTTTGGTCCCGTCCGACGATCGAAGGTCACATGGGCACCCTAAAGGGTAAAGAAAGCACCATGACCGGTGTGAAAAATGCAAGTTGGCCGGGGGATATGTGGAAGTATGGCGGTGGTGCGACTTGGCTGGGTGGTACCTATGACCCGGAAACACGCCAACTGTTTTTCGGAACAGGGAACCCGGCACCGTGGAATTCTCACTTGCGTCCCGGTGATAACCTTTATACCGCATCCCGTCTGGCCATCGATATTGATACGGGTGAAATCAATTGGCACTATCAGACCACGCCGCACGATGGTTGGGATTTTGACGGTGTGAACGAAGTGGTTTCTTATAATCTTGATGGTAAAAAACTGGCGGCAACAGCAGACCGTAACGGATTTTTCTATGTTCTGGACCGCACCAACGGGAAACTGCAAAATGCCACACCGTTTGTGAAGGATATCACTTGGGCAAAGGGCATTGATCTTAAAACAGGCCGCCCGATGTATAGCGAAACAGGTCGTCCGGGCAACCCGATGGATGCCGAAGGCGGTAAAAAAGGCAAGGCCATTTTCTCTATCCCTTCTTTCTTGGGTGGTAAAAACTGGATGCCGATGGCTTACAGCCCGGTGACAGAAACATTCTATGTGCCGTCAAATGAATGGGGCATGGATATTTGGAACGAGCCAATTACCTACAAAAAAGGGGCTGCCTATCTGGGGGCTGGTTTTACGATCAAACCTTTGTTTGAAGATTACATCGGTTCATTGAAAGCGATTGATCCGCGCACAGGCAAGATCAAATGGGAATATAAGAATAACGCGCCGTTATGGGGCGGGGTGATGACAACGCCGGAACTTGTCTTTACAGGCACACCGGAAGGTTATCTGAAAGCCTTTAACGCCAATAACGGCGAAGAGGTCTGGAAATTCAATACCGGTTCCGGGATTGTCGGTTCCCCCATTACATGGGAACAGGATGGTGAACAGTATGTCGCGGTCGTATCCGGTTGGGGCGGTGCGGTTCCTTTGTGGGGCGGTGACGTGGCCAAACGGATTAAAAACCTGAACCAAGGGGGCAGTGTTTGGGTCTTTAAACTGGTTATGTAGTCCCGGTTGCAAACGGGCGAAATTACATCTACGACCTTTGGAGAAGGGATGAAGTCTTTGGGCTTCATCCCTTCTGGTATATAATCACCGGAAAGACATAAAATAAAATACTACCTTTAACTGAGGTTCTCTGGGACGATGTACACATTTTTAATCGCTGATGACCATCCGTTATTTCGAGATGCCATCAAACAAGTTGTTGATGAACGTTGGCCTGATGCAACGATTATTGAAGTTTCCACCTTGGAAGAGGCACGGGAACAGGCCATCGAAAATGATGATCTGGATATTGTTTTACTGGATTTAAATATGCCGGGTGCCGAAGGCTTTTCCGGTCTTTTGGGGATACGAAACGCAGCCCCCGTTTTGCCTGTGGTTATTGTCTCGGCGGAAGAAAGCCCGGATGTTATCCAGCGCGCGTTGACGTGCGGGGCGTTGGGGTTTATCCCGAAATCATCCAGCAAGGAACGTATCGGTGATGCAGTCCATGCGGTTTTGCTTGGGAAAACGTTTGTGCCACCGGAACTGGCAGAAGCCATTGAAGAAAAACGCCGTGTCGATGACGGATTGCGCGAACGTGCCGCTTTGCTGACGCCGGCCGAGGTGGGCGTGTTGGAACTGCTGACGTTGGGTAAGCCTAATAAAATTATCGCTTATGAACTGGATATAAAAGAGTCTACCGTCAAGGCGCATATATCGGCCATTTTACGTAAATTGGGTGTGCATAGCCGGACACAGGCGGTTCTGATGGCAAAAACGCTGGATTTTGGTTAAGGCTTTTTACAAGCGGTTTCCATTGGCGATGTGTGATAACCATGCGCGCAGTTTCGCGGGTTTTAAAGGCTTGTTCAGCAATGCATAGCCATGTGAGCTGACGCTTGCGCGGATTTCGTCTGTGCGATCCGCCGTTAAAACCATCGCCGGAAAATGTGGTCGGTAATCACGTTTTAGGGCCCCCAGTAAATCCAGTCCCGTGTCCCCATCATCTAAATGATAATCAGCAATAATGGCATCGGGGAAATAGCCCAGACCATCTAAAAGCTGTACGGTTTCTTTGCGGGAACCAGCGGTGAGAACTTTACAGTCCCAGTTTTCCATCAGGCTTTGCATGCCGTACTGAATGTCATTTTCATTATCGATAATTAAGACAGTCAGCCCGTTCATATGCTCGGTAAAAATTTTGGTTTGCACAACTGGCGGGGAGGGGGTGGGATTTTGACTGAGCGGGACCTCCACACTGAAACAGGCACCGTTATTAATCTCGGATTTCAAGAGGATTTTATGCCCCAGTGTTTGCGCAATCCGTTTGACGATAGCGAGCCCCAATCCGGCACCTTTTTCCGTTTGATCTGTCCGGTCTAATTGGCGAAATTCTTCAAAAATGTGTTCCTGATCTTTCTGGGCGATCCCATTGCCGGAATCATAAACGCAAAGATGCAAGTTCTCCCCTTCCCGTTTTGCCCCGACCAAAATGCGCCCGCTATCCGTATAGCGCACGGCGTTGCTGACAAAATTGCGTAAGACACGGGATAATAATTTGGGGTCACTGTTCACGAATACCGAAGTCGGGATCACTTTTAACGCGATGCCTTTTTGGGCTGCGATTGGGCCATATTCTTCCTGAAGGCGGTTGAATAGGTCACTTAACGGGAAATCCGCAATCACCACGGGGACAGCACCGGCATCCAGTTTTGAAATTTCCAAAAGCGCACTGAGCAAACTTTCCACACCTTTCAGGGCAAAGTCGGCACGTTCGACAAGGGGGCGGTTTTTGTCATCCAATGCTCGTTCCAAAAGTGTGGATATAAAGAGCCGGGCGGCATTTAGGGGCTGTAAAAGATCGTGACTTGCCGCTGCCAAAAAACGGGTTTTAGATAAGTTGGCTTCCTCGGCGGCTTCTTTCGCGATGTGCAATTCGTCAGTGCGTTCGCGTACGCGTTCTTCAAGATTTTCTTTGGCTTCGCGTAATTCTTCCGCTGCCTGACGACGGGCGGTAATATCGCTGTAGGTTGTGACAAAACCACCACCGGGCATGGGGTTGCGTTGAACTTCCACGACCTGCCCGTTGGGGCGGGTATATTCAAAATAAAGCGGTTCCTGCGCTCGGGCCCGTTGAATACGTTCTTGATAAGCGTCTTCCGTTTTGGGGCCAAATTCCCCGCGAAAGACATTGAACCGGGTATAACGTTCGTAGGTCATATGATGTTCGACCAACCCGTCGGGCAGGTCCAGCAATTCGATAAAGCGTTGGTTCCAAGCAACCAGTTTTAAATCCTTGTCAAAGACCGAGACCCCTTGACGCAAATTGTCCAATGTGGATTGCAACAGGACGTTTTGTTCAGCCAGTTCGCGTTCGCGCCGGATTTGTTCTTCAGCCTTAATATCGGTGATGTCGGTATAGACACCGACAATTCCACCGTCTTTTGTCGGGCGTTCATTGATTTTTAGCCAACGACCGTCTTTTAACTGAATGACGAAGGATTCTTTTGGGTTACGATGACGGTTTAAACGTTCCTTAAGCCAGTCAATCGGACTTTCCACGTCTTCCGGCACGACATATTGGCGCACCAGTTTACGGGCCATATCTTCAAAACGTGTCCCATAGGGCACATCATTTTGATGATTGCCCCAAAAATCCCAAAACTTGTTATTACACAGGATGAGACGATCTTCCTTATCGTACAGGGCGAAGCCTTCCGATACACTTTCGACGGCTTCTTCCAAACGAATGCGCGAGGTTTCGGCTTCACCTTTGGTGCGTTTGAGTTCCAGATTAACTTTTTCCAGAGACCCCAATGCCTGTTCCAGCTGGTGGGTGCGTTCACGAACTTTTTCATCCAGCAAGGTTGCGGTTTGAAAAGAAGAATAAGCCCCACCTTGGACGTCCAGCGTGCGTTCCACCTGTTTCATCAGGGAAGAAATGATTTTACGTAGTTTGAGGGTTTCATCCGCCGTTCCGGTGGGGATATCAAGGGCATCAATCATCTGTATCACCCCAACCGATGGCGACCCCGGTAAAGGTCTGGTTGACATGCATGCCTGCGAATTGTTCACCATATGTATTGAAACCATAAACATTGTGATCGATCAGCAGTTTTGAAACCTGTGCTTTTTTCTGTGGGGATTGTTCCAGTTCCAGTTTTCTGAATATGCAGTCGCATCCGATGATCAATTCCGGCTTGCCTATTATATTTTCGATATCGTCAAAAGTGTTTTCCAGATTGGTCACAATGTCTTGTCCCTTGGCGAGGGTCAGGACCAGGCCTTCATCAATGGCGCAGAAAAACCGCAAACCGTCTTCGCCTTCGGGTCGTTGAATTGAACGGACATAATAAGATCCGGCAACGCGCACCATAACGGGATGCGCTGCAAATTGTTCAGGATTGAGATCTTCTGGTTTGACCCCGATAAGGCGGGCGTATTCTTCCGTTGCCGGGGCGGCATTGATTTCGCGTACAATGCGCGACGCGGGGTCTGCTTCGGTAATCACCATTTTGCGCTCTGTTTCCAGAAAATGCTGGGTGCGAAAGACCTTAAATGGGCAATCTGTATGGACTAAAACCAATGTTGCCGCATCGCGGTGGGCTTGCCCGTTGTAATAAATAAGAGTTTCTTTGAAGTTTAAATCGTCACCGGCTGAACCGCCAAATAAGGGAATGTCGCCTAATTCAGGGTACAGGGCATTTAGGACAGTTTCTTCGACTAAGGAAAGGCCATCAATCAGAACAAGACCAAAAGAATGATCGGTACTTTTCTGCGGGAGGCGATTCCTGAAACCGTTGACCAGTGTTTTGGTTCGTGCCGACCAGTCTGAAATATCGATGGTGGATACATTCGGGATGAGGGCGCCTTCTACCGTAAAATAACCTTCGGGCAGGCCGAAGGCACAAACGCCGTCATTTTGATATCCGTTTTCCCCGATGACACCCGCCGATGTACAGCCAAAGATCAGGGCATCAGGGTAAAAAGCTTCTAAGGCATCGCCTAAAGCTGCAATATCATATGCGCCTGAGGTAAAGAAAAAAATGGCTGAGAACGGTTCGTTCCCCAAGCCGATGAAAAGTTCCCCGGCTGCACGAGGGGCGGTGCGCGCCTTGCTGTTTCCTTTTGGTATTTTTTGTTTTTTTGTTTTGTTATCCAGCACGTTTTACACCTTCTTTGTACGGGGTGTGATTAATCTTCCGGTTGTTCGTCGATATAGGTCCGGATTGCCCATAACCCTTCTTGTGAAATGGTGCCGGCAAATTTCGGCATATATACTTTACCGTCGCGCACAGCCCCATGAGTAACCCGTTCTTTAAACCATTCATCACCATCCATATCTGCTTCAAGATAACGCAAATCCGGTGCGATGCCACCTGAAATTCCTTGCAGCCCATGACAACGTGCACAGTTTTGGTTATAGGCGGATGATCCAATTTCAACGGCACGGGTTTTCAGCGATTGGTCGTCACGGAACGGATTTTCATCTAACCATTCTTCGCCCAGTTGCGGCAATCCACTGGTGTCGACGGCCTGAGGCGTAACATCACCATGAGCGATGGCCTCTATGGCCACTCCGGTAACGATCACGCTTGCTAACCCGATGCATAGGAACTTCTTGAGCATGTTTTTGATCCTCCAAATCGTAATATTTCGATTCATCTGTTAAATTTTATCCTGTTATTTTTATAACTTTTTGACAGATTGGTTTTCTCCTCGACTTTGGTCGTATTGGTATTAGCCAAAGGTCTAAAAAGATCTTTCTTTGAAAGAAAACCCGCTAACTGTTTGGCAGGAAGCGGGGAAGTTGAGGCGAAATCCAAAAGAGTCTGTCAAAGCTAGGGAAAAGCACCTACTTGAAGCTCTTTAAAAATGCGATCAAATAGTCGCGTTCTGCCGGGTCCATAATTTGGACATGGCGCATGCGGTTTCCATGAACCAGCCAGGTATTGCCGGAAACCCAGTCGCGTAAATTCTTTTCATCCCAAACAATCCCGGACTTCTTCAAAGCCTCGGAATAATCAAAACGGGGCAGGTTCGCTGCGGGACGCATAAAGACGCCACGTAGGTTTGGGCCGAACGTATTGAGGGCGGGATTAAGCGAATGACATTCCTTGCAGCGTTTGAAAATCTGCAAGCCCGCTGCGGCTTCGGTACTGGGCGGTTTATATCCGAAATAACTGTCTTTTACTTCTGCATCGTCGCCAGCCTGTGCAGCTAACGGAACCATGCAGACAAGTGCTGCCAACATTTTTTTTAACATCTGTTTGCTTTCCTTTAATGCGCGGTGATTAACGAAAGCGAAGCCTCATATGAAACGCCGCCTCTACCTTTTGAACGATAGGAGAGTGTGCGCCTGAATGCTGTTCGACTTTTGGCTAAGCTTTATAGGTAAAAAGTCTAATGCGAAGATTGTATCTATTTGATTTATGGTGTTGCCCCGGCTTAATCGCTATACTAAGGGAAGGCTTATTGAAGTAACGGATATTGATGACGCAAATGTCTAAGGGCGTAACGGATTTGCAAAAGTTGAAGAAAGAAAATGATCAACTGCAAAAACGTATAGTCGAACTGGAAATGATTGAAGAACGTTATGCGCTGGCGATGGATGGGGCAAACGAAGGTTTGTGGGAATGGAACCCGGTAACCAAAGATTTGTTCATTTCCTCGCGCTTGATGGAAACGTTGGGTCATTCCAGTCAAAGCCGACGCACGACAACGCATCAATGGTTGGAATGGGTGCATCCGGATGATGTCGTAGGCTATGAACAAAAAGTCTCGGAACATCTCAAAGGATTAAGCGAGTATTTTGAATGGGAATACCGGGTGCGTGCCACCGATGGTATCTATCACTGGGTTTTTGCTCGTGGTAAAGCATTGCGCGACAATAATGGAATTGCTTATCGTATGGTGGGGTCCGTGGGCGATATTACAGAACGCAAACGGGCAGAAGAACGCCTGAAACAAGCCCATGATGAATTGGAAGACCGTGTTGAAGAACGTACCAAGGCTTTGGTGGCTCTTAACAAACAACTGAGCCGTGAAGTTCAAGAACGTAAAATCATTGAACAAAAATTGAAACAGGCTAAGGAAGCTGCTGAACAGGCCAATATCAGCAAGGATAAATATCTGGCAGCAGCCAGTCACGACCTGCTTCAACCTTTGAACGCCGCACGTCTTTTGATCTCGACATTACAAGAACGTGATTTATCGCACAAAGATGCCTCGTTGGTGCAACGGATCCATAATGCGCTAGGGAGTGCCGAAGAACTGTTGACGGACCTTTTGGACATTGCAAAACTGGATGCTAATGCGATTGTGCACGAAATTTCCGAAGTGCCAGCCAATCGATTGTTATTGGCATTAGGGGAGGAATTTCAATCGGTTGCAAATGAAGCTAATGTAAAATTGCGCGTGATGCCTTGCGGCTATTCGATTAAGACTGACCCACGCCTTTTGGGGCGAATTTTACGTAATTTCCTGAGCAATGCAATTCGTTATTCATCAAGTGGGCGTGTTGTGTTGGGGTGTCGGCGCTGTGCGGACCATATCCGTTTTCAGGTTTGGGATAGTGGCCCCGGCATACCACCGGACAAGTTGGATGACATTTTTCTGGAATTTCACCAACTAAAAGAAAATAGCTTGGATCGTGAAAACAAAGGGGTTGGTCTGGGTCTTGCGATTGTGGAGCGAATTGCAAAAATTTTAGGACATCCGATCCATGTCCAGTCCGTTGTCGGTAAAGGGTCGGTATTTAGTGTAGATGTCCCCTTGTGCGAAGGGGGAAAGCAATTGGGTACGCAGGCTGAACCGTTGCCTAAACCGCCTTACAATCTGTCGGGTGTACCTGTTTTGATTATCGATAATGAAGGCAGTATTACACATTCTATGGCTGATTTGCTCAATGAATGGGGCATGATTCCGCATTGCGCTGTATCTAAAAGTACTGCGCTGGCTGAAATGAAATATGCTGAACACACACCCGTTGCCATTTTGGCGGATTACCATTTGGATGATGGCGAAACCGGGATCAAGGTTATTCAGGATATTCATGCGGTGTATGGTTCGGATATCCCCGCTGTAATTATTACGGCAGATCGTACCCAGACGGTGAGTAACGAATGTGAACGTCTGGGATATCATATTTTGAACAAGCCATTGAAGCCGGCCAAATTGCGTGCCTTGCTCAATCACCTGTTGGTGTAAGTTTCAAACCTGACCGTTTCTTCCCTAAGACTAATGGCTAATTGCGGTGCTTTCTTAAAATTCAGACAATTCCTCCGGTTCTATTATTTTAACAGGAGAAAATTCATGAAGTGGGAAACACCAGCTTACTGCGATCTGCGTCTTGGTTTTGAAGTGACGGCTTACGTATACGTTCGCTAAGCAAAAAACCAAAGGGGAAGGGGCTTTATGTTCCTTCCTCATCGTCTCATGTGCCGGGACATCTTTATCTCAGGGCTTAGATCAATGTGTGCAGAAGAAAAAATTGAACTCACCAGCCAACTGCAAATCCATCCGATGTATGTGTTTCGCTGGGAAGAACAGGAACAAGCTTATTTGTTGCTTTATCCAGAAGGGATTGTGAAATTGAACAATTCCGCCGGGCATATTCTTAAATATTGCGACGGTGTGCGTTGTGTTTCCCAGGTTATTGATGAACTGGAGCAAGAGTTCGATCAACAGGGCCTTGATGAAGACGTTGTAAAATTTATGGAGGTCGCCCATGCCAAAGGCTGGATCAGACTTAAAACTTGATGGGAACGGCAAGCCGTTATGGCTTGTGCTGGAACTGACTTATAAATGTCCGCTGAAATGTCCGTGGTGCTCCAATCCACTGGGGTTTGAAGATTACTCCAACGAATTAACGACCCAAGAATGGAAAACGGTTTTACGCGATGCACGCAAAATCGGTAGCCTGCAACTGGGGTTTAGCGGTGGCGAGCCGATGGTGCGCAGCGATCTGGAAGAATTGGTCGATGAGGCGGACACATTAGGATATTACACCAATTTGATTTCTTCAGGTGTCGGTTTAACCAAAGATCGTTTGAAAGAGTTAAAACGCGTTGGTTTGAAACAGATACAAATTAGCCTGCAACACAATGATGCGGCAAAAAATGACGCGATGGTTGGTGTGAAAAGCTTCGAACAAAAAATGCAATGTATCGAAGATATCAAATCAATCGGTTTTCCGGTGGTGATGAATGTCCCGGTTTCACGTTTTAATATCGATGCGGTTGAAGATATTATCAAATTGGCAGAATATCACAATGTGGAGTTTCTCGAATTTGCCAATTTGCAATATTACAATTGGGCGCTGCTAAACCGTGACGAACTGTTGCCAACAATTGAACAGTTGCAACACGCCGAAGCCAAGGTGAATGAAGCCCGTGCCCGTCTGGGTAAAAACATGACGATTTATTTCGTTATTCCCGATTATTTTGATGGCCGACCCAAGGCGTGCATGAACGGATGGGGGGCGATCCATTTGACAATTGCGCCGGACGGGTCTGCCTTGCCCTGTCAGGAAGCCCAGACCATCACTCATCTTGAATTTCCCAACGTAAAAGATCGTCCCCTTGACTGGATCTGGAATGAATCACCTGCCTTTAATGCTTATCGTGGGACAAGCTGGATGAAGGAACCTTGCGTTGGTTGTGATGAAAAGGAAAATGATTTTGGCGGTTGTCGCTGTCAGGCCTTCGCCTTGACCGGGGATGCGACCAACACGGACCCGGCCTGTTCCAAATCACCGCATTTTGACATGATTGCCTCGGCTGTTGAAAAGGCACGGGTGACGGGACGCCCCGGCATGCCTTTGGTTATGCGCACGCGCGGTGCGGTCAGCAACCTGATGAAAAAGGTATGTGCATGAAGCTTCCCCATGAAACAAAAGGCGGCACGATTTGGGCCGGACTTAGTCTGATTATTTTGCTCTCGCTGTTTGTGCATTTCTGGACAGGGAGTGGCGGATGACAATGGATGTCCTTGATCTGGTTGCACGTTGGCTGCATGTCATGGGAATTTTGGTTTGGGTGGGCCATAATTTTGCAAATGTCATTCAAAACCCGACCTATAACATGCCACAGAGCAAGGCCCCTGCGGCTGACATCGAAGCACGTTTTGAAGCCGCTTTACGCCGCGAACATGCAACATTTCGCTATGCCTCCGTCGTTGTGTTGGTCAGCGGGCTGTTTATGTTATTTTATCGCGATATCTTATGGGATGTGCTGTGGTTAAATGGCAGTCACGCGGTTTTAGGGATGGGGGTCTGGTGCGGCCTGTTGATGGTCTTGAATTTGTGGTTGGTCCTTTGGCCGCACCAAAAAAAGGTCATTGGTTTTATCCCGGCAAGTTTTGAAGAACGGGTACGCTGTTCGCGCATTACCTTTTTGTCATCTCGAACCAACACAATCCTCAGTTTTCCGACTGTTTTTTTCATGGCAGCGGGCTCACATACGAGTTTCCTGTTTGGGGGATGAAACCTCATGATGTCGTTTAATTTTGGTGCGGGCCCGGCCGTGTTACCAAGCGAAATTCTGCAACAGGCGCACGCGGAAATCTTCAATTGGCAAGGAAGCGGCATGTCACTGTTTGAAATCCCGTTTGGTGATCCGGCCTTTTGGGAGGTGATGCAGACAGCACATCGGGCTTTCCGACAGGTTTTGAACCTGCCGGATAGTCATCACCTGTTGTTTTTGCAAGGCGGGGCTTATGCCCACTTTGCCTTTGTTGCCATGAACCTGATGGGAGATAAAAAACGGGCCTGTTATTTAGATACAGGTCATTGGTCCAAACGGGCGATTGCCGAGGCCCGCAAATATGGCGAGATTGTCGTGGACCGGATTGTTGCGGATGGGGCTTATTGTCATATGACCACGAACGAGACAACACAGGGACGGCAATTCCATGAACTCCCGGACTCACAAGGTTTGCCACTTGTTGCGGATATGACATCGGATATTTTGACCCGCCCGATTGATTTTTCACACATGGACTTAGTTTATGCCAGTGCGCAAAAGAACATTGCACCAGCGGGCTTAAGCCTTGTTATTATGCATGAGAAACTGTTTGATCGTGCCTTGGATATTACGCCTACTGTCTTTAATTATACCCAGCAAGCGAGAAACAATTCTCGTGTCAATACGCCAAACCTGTTTGGGATTTATATGGCGGGGTTGATGGCAAAATGGGTGACAGACCTAGGTGGTTTGACAGAAATGGCGAAACGCAGTCGGCAAAAGAGTGCGTTGCTTTATGATACAATAGACCGTAGTCGTTTTTTCCATACCAACGTGAACGGGAAAATGCGTTCGCACATTAATGTGTGTTTTGGTTTAAAGGATCCGACCCTAAATGGGCTTTTTTTGCAGCAGGCCCATCAAGAAGGATTACTTAACTTAAGCGGTCATTCAGCGGGCGCTCCGTTGCGTGCAAGTCTATATAATGCACTTCCAACAGGGGGCGTAGTGGCCTTAGCGGACTTTATTAACAGGTTTGATACACAGTTTGCGCGGGCATAGTGATATGGATTTTGCGCAAACCAGTTTGTATCTGAGGTTGGATATTGTGGCCATGACCGTAACGATGGTTTGTATCTTGATCCTCCTGTTTTTTACCCATGCTTTATTATGTACCCGTCAGGTGTCTTATATCGGTTCGCGACATAATGATGACATCGGGCGATATGCCAAGGCCAAGGCATATATGGCGCTTTTATCCTATATGCTGGATATTTTGTGGTGTGCGTTGTTGCTTGTCAGTGATGCTTTCACCACTGTTTTCGACCTGACAGGCTTGATCATTGCGCATTGGTTGTTGCGGCGCCTGGTTCTCGGCAGTGTACAGATGCGGGTTGAACGCCATTTCGGCTTTGGGCGGATGACATGGCAAATATTGGGGAAAGTAATATTGAAGGCCTTATGTTTGCGTCTTGTACTGACGTTTGGTGCTGTTAGCCTGTTTTTTTACTTTATGCCGATGACGAGCCACATGGCTGTTTTTCTGTGGGTGTGGCTGGTTTGGTTCTGCTTTGATAGCGCCGTGGTCACGCTACGTCCGTGGCTGCAATCGCGATTGGATGGTTTGCTAAACCCTTTGGATGATGCCGGTTTGTTAAACCGTGTAACCCATATGTGTCTTTATGCCGGTTATGAACCTGTCGATGTCTATGTTCAGGATGGATCCCAACGAACAAGCCATGCGAATGCGCGTTTTGAAGGGATCGGACCTTTCAAGCGTATCGTGCTGAATGACAGTTTACTCGATCGCCTGAATGAGGACGAAATTCTCAGCGTTATCGCCCATGAATTAGGCCATCATGCTCATCGTCATATTTTGAAGTATCAATTTTTAAAAGGGGGATTGGCGTTGTTGGGTGTTTTGATCTTCGGGCAATTTTCAACGTCGTTTAGTTCTTTGGTGATCAGTGCTCCGGCTTTGGCGGCAGTGGCGCTACCGGTTTTGAATGCCTATATCCGTTCTTGTGAATATCAGGCGGACCGATTTGCAAGTTTTTATGGCGGTGGGGCGGAGACTTTCTTGCGCGCTTTGGATAAAATTCATGTCCAAAATGCCATGATGCAAAAAGGGGATCAGTTTTATGATGCGGTTTATTCCGGGCATCCTACACCACAGGCTCGGGCGCAATATTTAAGGAAAATAAGCAATGGAGCTACAAAAATCCACATGGCCGGAGGTTGAAGAATATCTGCAATCGTGCCAAACGATCCTGATCCCGATCGGTTCAACCGAACAACATGGCCCGAGCGGCATGATTGGGACGGACAGTATGATTGCAGAGGCGATAACAAAAGAACTCGCCCGTCGAAGTGGCCTGATGTGCGCCCCTGTTCTGTCAATTGGGATGGCGGAACATCATATGGCGTTTGCGGGGACAATTTCCTTACAACCGCAAACTTTATCGCTGGTTATTCGTGATGTGGTGCATTCGTTGGAAGTGCATGGATTTGCAGAGTTTATTTTTATCAACGGGCATGGTGGTAATGGTCCTGTTTTGCAACGGACCTTTCAGGAAGACGTCACAAATTGCCGTTTTTATAATTGGTATATGGGGGCTGAAACCCGAAAATTACGTGCATCACTTTATGCCGATCAGGAAGGTCGTCATGCCACACCAAGCGAGATTGCCGTTGTTCAATATCTGGATGAAAGCACGTTACGAAATGTCGCTTGTGATCCTGTGTGTGCCCCCGCGTTGGCGTACGAGGGGGCACAGGATATGCGCGACAAACATCCCGATGGCCGGATCGGGGCCAATGTATCACTGGCAGATCCGGCAGATGGAAAACGGCTTTTTGAAACAAGTGTAAATGATTTAATGGAAACCTTGATCAAGGATGGGACTATTGCGCCGCCGCAACATCCGTCTGAACGGGGGTAAAACATCCCGGCGGGATCATGCCCGGGTTAACATAGGCCAGATAAAGCGCATCCAGTTGTGCCCATAAAACACCTGTTTTCATGTAAAGAGCATCAATGACGGCTTGTTGCTGATCAATCGTACGAGCATGTTCTTTCACATAACGCAGGGCAAAATCCACATCACGCGGCGCTTGGGTCAGGCGTTCTCGAAAATACGCGACCATTGTTTCATCCACAAAATCGTAATTTTCCAACATACCTGCGATCCGTTCTTTGTGAATTTTCGGGGCGAACAATTCTGTCAGGCAGGACGCAAAACCAATTAACAACGGGGCATGGCGGCAAAAATTGATATAGGTATCAACCGCATGCTTGGTGGCTGGCAGAACCCCTTCCATTGATTGAACATAAGCACGTTCAAGACCCAATGCCTCACATAATTTCAGCCATCGTTCAATGCCACCTTCATCCTGATCTATGCCATCATGGTCGAAAATACGCTGGCGCCAAAGATTGCGCAGTTCCTTATCTGGGCAATTGGACAAAATGGCGTAGTCCTTGATCGGGATGCCTTGTTGATAGACATACCGGTTCAAGGCCCAAGCCTGCACTTGTCCCAAAGACAATTTCCCACCGTGTAACAATTTATGAAAGGGGTGTAGATTGTGATAACGTTCTGCTCCGATACCTTGCAGGGTTTGTTCCAGCTCATCCGGGCTCAGAACTTTATTCAGCTTGATCATAAGATAACCTCCATTGTGTCATAGCCGATTTCCCATCCGGCTTTATTCGTGATTGCCCGCTCAGTTGAATTTTCTAAAAGAACGGGATTTGTATTGTTGATATGGATAAAGACTTTGCGTTTGATGTTTAGTTCTGCAAACGCTTGAATGCTGCCCGCAGGGCCAGCCATGCACATATGGCCCATGCGTTGTCCGGTTTTGACGCCGCAGCCCGTTTCGATCATTTCATCGTCAACCCATGTTGTACCGTCAAAAAAGACCAGATCGCTGTTTCGCACGCGTTCAGCCAAGTCCGGGGGCAAGGCAGCGCATCCGGGCAAATAATAAAAAGATTTTTTGCTGTCGCGTGCCGTGACCTTTATGCCAACGGTATCTTCAGGGACGGATCCAAAATTCGCCCCGGCTGTTTCATCTTCCAGATAAAGGGCGATTTTGCCGGGGACGGGGAAAAGTTCAATCTCAATGCCGCTGTTTTGTCCGTCCTGAAAACAAAGCTCGGTTTTTTGATCTATGGGAAGTTTGCGACGTGCGACGTAGTTGGGGTTCAGGATATTAAACAGGCTGTTTTCGCCTAAAACGTTGATGACGCGTTGGGTGGCGTAAAGGGCGAGGGGTTGGCTTTCGCGTAATGTCAGCAACCCGCCGATATGGTCGACATCGGCATTAGTCAGAATAACCCCTTTAATCGGGCTGTGTCGTTTCCCCTGCTTTGGATGCAGACAGGGATTGGTTTGAATTTGTTGGCGAATATCGGGGGAGGCATTTAACAGGAACCAGTTGTCCCCATCCACACTGATGGCAAGCGAGGATTGCGTGCGGGCAATCGCGTCTGGATTATTTGCCCATGCTTTGCGGCAATTGTCACAATGGCAATTCCATTGTGGAAATCCTCCTCCTGCTGCCGCCCCGAGAATTTTGATTTTCAACATTTTGCGTGCTCGTGCCTGTTTTAAGGAACAACAGGATAAGTGAAAGGGCACCTGAAAACATATTGGACAAAGGTCTAGGCTGTTTTCATTTTATGAGGGATGATTTGTGCCGTTAATTATAGGTTGCAGTTAATGTACAACTTAAGTTGGATCAACCGAATGGGGAAAGATAAAATTAACAAACGTCAATTGTAGAAGGCTTTAAAATAGGTTACATAGTTTTTTATGTTGAACGCTAACAGAAATAGAAAAATAAAAAAAATGGGCCTTTGGGTAACAAAAGGAACCATGCGGCTTTTTATTTTATCTATTTTGATGGTTCAAATTGTCGTCCCTTTAATTACATCTGCGCCTGTAAATGCCAAAATCGATAGTGGCATTGGGGGGGAATATACGGTCATTTGTACGGCGAATGGTTTGAAACTTGTTCGTGTCAGTGATGGTGCCGAGTTCCCTGAAGATGAAAACCAGGCAGAACATTGTCTGAGTTGTCGGATTGCTTTGTTGGGGTTTTCTTTACCCAAAGCAGACGACTTGATTACCACATATGTAATTTATGAAGGTGAACAGCAAATTGTCGAGATTGATGCCGGGACAATCCCACAAGGCCGCATCGTTACCGACAATACGGCACGTGCACCCCCTCGTTTTGTCTAATTATCAAAAAAATAAATAACGAGATATCTACTCGATGAATGGCGTTTGCCTCACTGCGTGGATGTTCTCAATTTGATTAAAAGACAATTGGGGTAATCTAAATGACGACGTTTTTTGCGGCGCGTAGTTTGCGCGCATACTTGCTTGTTTCAAGCGCTTTTGTACTCTGTTCAAATTCTGTTTTTGCTCAAAACAATATTACATTGGAAGAAGTGACCGTTACCGGTACACGGGAAGCTCAGCCTAAAGCAGAAGTTTCCACGACGATTTCATCTGTTGATGAAGAAGAAATCCAAAATATCAAGCCACAGCACCCAACAGAAGTTATTGGTCGCGTTGCCGGTGCGCATGCCGCTGTTACCGGGGGGGAAGGGCATACGATGGCTATTCGTCAGCCGATTTCGACCAGTCCGGTATATCTTTATTTAGAAGATGGCATTCCGACGCGTTCAACCGGGTTTTTTAACCATAATGCGCTTTATGAAATCAACGTTCCGCAATCTGGTGGTGTTGAAATTTCTAAAGGGCCGGGGTCATCTTTACAGGGCAGCGATGCCATCGGTGGGGTGATCAATGTTTTGACGCGCGACCCTTCGCTGGAAGAAGAGATCAATATGTCTCTGGAATATGGTTCTTTCGGTTTTATGCGGGGTATGGTTGATTACGGCAATAGTTCGGAAAATGATGGCGTGCGTGCTTCTGCCAATATGACCCATACGGATGGTTGGCGCGATTCAACAGCTTATGATCGTCAGGCAACAACCGTTCGATGGGATCACTTTGTTGATGATGCCTCTAGTGTAAAAACAATTTTTTCGGCGTCCAATATCGATCAGGAAACCGCAGGCTCTTCACGCTTAAATCGACAAGACTATGAAAATAGTCCAACAACGAACTACACGCCGATTTCATTTCGTAAAGTGAGAGCCTTGCGTTTTTCCAGTGCGTATGAAACGGAAACAGTTGATAGTCTGATGTCTTTGACGGGCTATTTGCGCTGGAATGAAATGGAGATGTTGCCAAACTGGAGCTTGGGCTACGATCCTGTTATTTATAAAACCGGGCATAGTTCTGTCGGTTTGATGAGCAAATATCGTAAAGATTTTGAACCGATGCGCACCCGTCTTGTTGTTGGTGCTGATCTGGATTACAGCCCCGGACAGCGTGATGAGTCAAAGGTGACGCGCACGAAAGTGGGGAACATATACACCAGCTATACGGTCGGGGATCAAATTTATGATTATGATGCGACGTTTATGTCCGTCTCCCCTTATGCGCATGTGGAAACGTCACCAACTGATAAATTGCGTGTGACTGGTGGTTTACGTCTTGATGCCATCCGTTATGAATATGACAACCACTTAAGTGTGGTGACAACGGGTAATTGGCGTCGCCATGATGACAATACGGTTAATTTCCTGCATTTGAGCCCAAAAGCGGGTTTAACATACGAATTTTCACCTGAACTTAACGGGTTTGCCTCTTATAAACATGCCTTTAGAGCACCATCGGAAGGCAATTTGTTTAGATCCGGTAAGGCGGCAGATTCCATCCATCTGGATCCTGTGAAAGTCGATAGTTATGAAATGGGGGTACGTGGGAAACCGACACAAGATTTAAGTTATGAATTGTCTGTTTATTACATGAGCAAACAAGATGACATCTTGACCTATAACGATGGGGTGAACCGATATCAAACCAATGCCGGTGAAACTTTGCACAAAGGGATTGAAGCGAGTATCGGATATCGCTTGACGGAGGAATGGAAATTCAATCTGGCTTCCTCGTATGCGAAACATACCTATGAAAAATGGATGCCGTCTACAACTGTTGACTATTCTGGTAAAGAGATGAAATCGGCACCGCGTTGGATTAATAATGCGACCTTAAACTATACGCCGCGTCTTTTGCCTGAATTGAACCTAGAACTTGAATGGGTCAATTTGGGGGAATACTGGATGGATGAAGCCAATACGACAAAGTATGAAGGTCACCATCTGTTTAATTTACGCGGTGCTTATAAAGTCACTGAAAACTTTAATGTTTTTGGCAAGGTGATGAACTTGACGGATCGTCGTTATGCAACGGCGGCCTCGTTAAACGGCACGACGGAAGAGTTTGCACCGGGCTTACCTCTATCTGCGTTCTTGGGTATTGAGGTTAAATTCTAATGTTGCGCAAATTGATATTTGCAGCGCTTTTCTTGTTGTTGGGGATGTCTGTTGAGGCAGCTTTGGCCGCAGGTGGGGCACAGCAGCATGGTGGAGGAGGGCAGGAGCCCTCCTTCAACCATTGTTCAAAACCGGAAAATTCACCGTCTTTATTATGTGCAAATGTGCCCACCCCCTATATCGCGCCGGATGGCTCACTGTGGCTTATATGGGCAGAACATGGGCATGTTTATGTCGGGCATCGCAAAAATCCCGCAAGTGGTAGTTTTGAGAAAATTACCCGTATTACAAAACAAGTACGCCAACTGGATATAAATGGGGAAAGTCGCCCTAAAATTGCGGTTGGACCTCAAGGGGGCGTGTATCTCACCTTTACTGCAAAAGGGGAGAAAAAATATACAGGTGTGGTTTATTTCGCGCAGTCCCAAGATGGGGGCAGCAGTTTTTCATTACCGCGAATGATCAGTGATGAGGAACGACCAAGTAGTCAACGTTTTGCGACATTAGGCGTTAATAAACAGGGACGGATCCATATCGCATGGCTGGATAAACGAGATTTGTTTACTGCCAAGAAGGCGAAAAATAACTATAGCGGTTCTGCCATGTATTATGCCTTTTCGGATGATCGAGGAAACAGTTTTTCCGCCAATAAAAAGGGGATGGATCACAGTTGTGAATGTTGCCGAACAGCGATGGATTATGATTTGGACGATAATCCTGTGATCATATGGCGGCATATTTTCGGCAAGAATTTCAGAGACCATGCCATGTTGAAAATCACGGCGGATGGTACGGCTGAAAAAATGGAACGGATCAGCGAAGATGATTGGGCAATTGATGGCTGCCCCCATCATGGACCAGATATTTCGATCTCTGCATCCGGCATGCGTCATGTGGTTTGGTTTACTGATGCGGATAAACGCTCAGGCCTGTTTTATGCCCATCAACAAAAACAAGGCGTGATGTTTTCTGCACCAATGGGGTTTGGCAATCCAGACAATCAAGCCGCTCACCCTCAGGTTCTTTCGGTTGATGAGACTTTATATGTCGTATGGAAAGAATTTGATGGGGATAAAAGCAGTGTCCTTTTGATCAAATCAATTGATGAAGGACAAAGCTGGTCTGCACCGATACCCGTCGCAACAACAAAAGGTGCATCGGATCATCCCTTCCTGATTAAAAATGATAAGGGGCTGTATCTTTCGTGGGCAACGGCCTTTGAAGGATGGCAACTCTTTACGCTTGCACAAAGATAGGGAGGGGAAGATGAAAAAACAGATTATTCTCCTTTCTTTGCTTTGTGTTTTTGTTCTGGGCGGGCGTGCAAGTGCGGCTGATTTGCAGGAACGTGCCTTTGACGAGACAAGCTTTCAGAAAATTTTGCATAAGGAAAAGGGACGTCCTCTCATCGTGAATTTCTGGTCATATGATTGCGTGCCCTGTCTGGCGGAAATGACTGAGTTTGATCATTTTACACAACAACATGATGATGTGATGTTGACATTGGTGTCCACGGACCCGTGGGATCAAATGAAACGTATCCGACGAACCTTGGCAAAATATGGACCACAAAGGTTTGAATCTTGGGTGTTTGCGCATGCATTCATTGAAAAAATTCGTTTCAGTGTGGATCGCAAGTGGCGGGGGCAATTGCCCCGGACTTATCTTGTCGACCCCGATGGAACGCGACATAGCCTGACAGGGGCGGTCGATGGGGATCGCCTCGATCAATGGTATAGAGGGTTTTCAAAATGATGGCAGTGGCAACTTCTCCGTCGTTTATGGCGCATGAATTCCGGTTGCCATTTGCATCGTTCTTGGCTCTTTTGGGGCATGTCTTGGTCTTGGGTGCCCTGTATTTCATCCCAAAACCAGAGATACAGGCACCCGTGCCGTTAAGCGGTTTTGAAATGGTGGAATTACCGTCACCAACTGTTATGCCTCAGCCTGTTGTACCTGAGTTGGCCCCCGTTGATCAGCCATTGGAAATGCCACCTGAACCGGAAAAGACAGTTGCAGTGGAACCGGAGGTGCCGGACGAAATTGTCGTGGAAAAAAATATCGAGAAGGTCACCGAACCGATTGCGCGGGTTAAGGTGATGGTCTTGAAGAAGCCAAACCCGCCAAAAGTTGCTCGTCCTCCCCAGAAGCCTGTTCAACAGCCTGTCGTGAAAAAATATCCGGTTAAAATACAGAAGGTGTCGGCTCCGGCTTTGTCGTACATCCCGCCGAATGCGCATGTGTCTTATCTGCGTAATCCAAAACCATTTTATCCCCGCATGGCACGCAAAAGAGGGATGGAAGGTATTGTCCTGCTGTCTGTTTCTGTGAGCGCTAAGGGATTAGTCTCTGCTTTATCAATTAAAAAATCTTCAGGGTTTGCTTTGTTGGATAATGCCGCAAAAGAAACCGTCAAAAAATGGAAATTTCAGCCCGCGCAAAAGGGGTTGAAGGCCGTCAATGCTGTTGTCGATGTCCCTATTCGCTTCTCATTGAACGCAAAATGAAAGGAAGTTTCTAAATGTCTGGAACTGATATGTCCTGGTTTGCCTGGTGGAGTGAGGCCGACTGGATTATTCGTAGCGTTTTTATAATATTGGTCCTGTTGTCATTGGCGAGTTGGACAATGATGATCCAGAAGGTTTTTCAATTTAAAAATATTTCGAAATTTGAAAGGCTTGTCCGCCAATATCTTTTGGGGTCAAATTCCCCCCGGACCCTTGTTTTACATCACCCGGCGCATGTACCCTCTGTTCATCTAGCGGAAGAACTTCCCGATCATGCGGAGTTGTCGGAATTGAATGAATTTGCCGGGCAGATTTTACGCGAGAAAAAACTGGATTTGGAAAGTGGGCTGACTTTGTTGGCAACTATTGGCAATTCGGCCCCCTTTATCGGATTATTCGGTACGGTCTGGGGGATCATGCACGCTTTGCAAGCCTTGGGTGGTGTTGAGCAGATTTCAATGGATATGATTGCCGGACCTGTCGCCGAAGCATTGGTGGCAACTGCTGTGGGTTTAATGGCCGCTATTCCTGCGGTGATTGGCTATAATTTCTTGCTTCGTAAACTGCGTCGATTAAATGCCTTGATTGATGGCAATGCGGTTCGGATCGTTAATCATTGGGGCAGGGGAGGTTGATATGGCACTTGGTGGAAATGGATCAGATCCAGATCAGCCTCTGTCTGAAATCAATGTAACCCCTTTGGTTGATGTGATGTTGGTACTGTTGGTGATCTTTATTGTGGCGGCGCCTATTATGTCGCAGGCGTTAAGGGTGAACTTACCCAAAGCCAATGGTGCCCCGGAAAATGAACCAATTGTCGCGTCATTGATTGTCAGAGCCAATAACCAGTTTGAATTGGATGGGGTGATTTATCACAAAGCAGACCTGATGCACGCCCTTAAGGCTGTTAAGGAGAGTAAGGGAGAGAAAATGGTTGTCCGATTAGGCGCAGATGCTGACCTGCCATATCAATTGGTTGCAGATGCGCTTTCCGAGCTTAAAAAAGCAGATATATCCAGAATATCGTTTGCCACGGCCTCACCTGATTAAGGTTTGTGCGTAGATTTCGGAAGGCAGGGACTTTGCAATCGCAAGCGGATTTGTTTTTCCGTTTCGATCAATACAAACAAGGTTACCCCCACACCGATAATCAACACTCCGTCCCAGAAAGGAATAGGCTGTGTCGCAAAAATGGTTTGTAAAATGGGTAGATAGGTCATGGCAAACTGAGCCATAGTCACAATCGTAATTACTAGCCAGACCATTTTCGTCCCTCGGACAGCTTTCCATGTCAACGATGTGCCGTGAATATTGCGGATGAAGAAAAGATGGAAAATTTCCATAACCACCAAGGTATTCAAGGCAATGGTTCGCGCCAGTTCAACCGAATATCCTTGTTCGATCGCATAATGATACATCCCAAACACCCCGCATATGAACAAGGTTGAAACCAGTATGATATGCCAGACCAGATGGCCTTGTAACAGCGCCTCATCACGCGGGCGCGGGGGGCGGCGCATGGTGTTTTCTTCTGTTGGTTCAAACGCCAATGCAATCCCCAAGGTCACTGCTGTAATCAGGTTGACCCATAAAATCTGAATGGGTGTAATGGGCAGGGTCATTCCCAAAAGCAAGGCAACCACAATCGTCATGGCTTCGCCCCCATTTGTCGGCAAAGTCCAACTGATTACTTTTTTGATATTGTCATAGACGGTACGCCCTTCACGTACCGCCGCAGCGATGGAGGCAAAATTATCATCAGCCAGAATAATTTCAGCAGCTTCTTTCGCGGCTTCGCTCCCTTTCTGTCCCATGGCAATCCCGGCGTCCGCGCGTTTTAAGGCTGGGGCATCATTTACCCCGTCTCCGGTCATCGCCACTGTCATGTCATGCGATTGCAGGGCCATGACCAGACGCAGTTTATGTTCTGGACTGGTACGTGCAAAGATATCGCAATCCAGTACGGCCTGTTTCAGGTCCGCATCCGACATATTATCAAGGTCGGCACCGCTGAGAACCCGTTCTGCATTTTCAAGACCGATTTGCCTGCCGATTGCACAGGCCGTCTGGACGTGATCCCCGGTAATCATCTTTACCCGAATACCGGCTAAACGGCATTCAGCGACAGCGGCGACCGCATCGGGGCGGGGTGGGTCGATCATCCCCACCATACCCAGCAAAGTTAAATGCCCATTAATATCGTCATACTCCAGAACCGTATGTTCTGGCTGTACAGATTTAAGCGCAAAGGCCAGTACCCGTTGGCCTTGCCCGGCAATGGCATCGGCTTTTTTCAGCCAGTCGGTTTTGTCCAGTTGTTCAATCTGGCCGTTATCTCCACGTTGATCACGGCACATGGCCAACACTTCTTCCGGGGCACCTTTGACAAAGATAAAAGCATGGCCATCATGGTCATGGTTCAAAGTCGCCATAAAACGATGTTTGGAATCAAAAGGAATAGCATCAGTGCGCGTCCATGTGGCTTGTTCACTGCGGGCACAAACATCCATTTTCCCGGCCAAGGCCAGTAAGGCCCCTTCCATCGGATCACCTTCTACTGTCCAGACATTATCGCGTTCACGCAAAGCCGCATCGTTGCACAGGACAGCCGCGCGTGCGATTTCTTCCAGTGCGCTATGTTGCATCGGGGAAACCGCAATATCTGCCAGTTTCAAAATACCTTCGGGGGCGTAACCTTCCCCCTCAATGGTAAAGTGATGTTTATTGATCAGGGCTGAAACCACCAGCATTTCATTGCGTGTCAAGGTTCCGGTTTTATCCGAACAGATTACCGACACCGATCCTAATGTTTCAATGGCCGGTAGTCGGCGCACAATGGCGTTGCGTCGTGCCATACTCTGCACCCCGATGGCCAATGAAATCGTTAAAACAGCGGGTAAACCTTCGGGAATCGCGGCAACAGACAGGCCGACCACTGCCATGAATATACTGGTAAAATCATAATGAGCGACGGCGTAGCCGAACGCCAGCAAAATGGTTGCAGCCAACAGGATAAACACTGTCAGCCATTTGGCAAAAACCGCCATTTGTGCCACGAGTGGTGTCGTGAGTTTTTCTACATTAGACAACAGTCCGCTAATACGTCCTATTTCAGTCTCGCCAGCGGTCGCAATGACAATGCCTTTGGCCTGCCCCGCTGCCACCAATGTGCCGGAAAAGGCCAGACAGGTGCGATCCCCCAGTGTGACCTCTCCCGTTACCGGCGCAGTACTTTTTTCCACTGGTACAGATTCTCCGGTCAGGATGGCTTCCTGTACTGTCAGGCCATGGGCGCGCAATAAGCGCAGATCGGCTGGAACCTTGTCACCGGCCTCCAACAGGACGATATCGCCAGGAACTAAAGCTTCCCCGGCCACGCTGGTGCGCTCATCGTTGCGAATAATATTTGCACGTGGGGCGAGCATTTGGCGGATGGCATCCATCGCTTTTTCTGCCTTGCCTTCCTGAATATGACCGATGATCGCATTGGTGAGGACAACAGCGAGAATAACGCCCATATCCAACCAGTGTCCCAGAAACGCTGTAATTACAGCCGATCCCAGCAAGACATAAATCAGGATATTGTGAAACTGTAGAAGAAAACGCATTATAGGATGGCGCTTTGCCGCTTGTGGTAAGCGGTTGGGGCCATACTCAGCCAAGCGATTTGCGGCCTCTTCATCGGTCAATCCAGACGAAGTGCTTTGAAGTTCAAGGATCACGGCATCCGCCGGTTTAGCGTGCCAAGCAGTCATATTTTGTACAGGAACAGAATTCGGCATTTTCCCCACTCCCCTGTCACGCAAATAGCCTTACATCATATGTGATTGTGCAGGGCAATTGACATATTTATAATATAACAGAAAGAACGGGATACCTCTTAATACTATTTCATGGAATTATGAGTATAAGCGCCATTTTAAAGCTGTGATGTAAAAATGCATGGACTTTGTTTAGAACGTGGACGTAATGTGGCGCGGTATTTGCATTTAAAAACATATAATTATAAACAGGTAGGCGCAAAGAGACTGTAAGATGGCGGATCCGTTCCAGTTTTTCTTTCGACTGAAAAAAGTCGAACAACCAAATATTGAGGGCGAAATCCGGTTAAAAGCCGCACGCACGCTTGTAAAGGTCTTTGATGATCTTTACGAAGGGGCGTTTGCTGTGGATACGTCGTGCAGGCTTATCTGGATGAATGACAAATTCAAGGCCTTGATTGGTTGGAATGGGACAGAACCACTAGAAGGCCGTGATTTGGTAGATATTTTGCCTCATACGGATATGAAGCGGGTCATTGAAAAGGGCCAGCCGGACCTGATTGATATTGTCGATCTGGGCGAACGCCAAATCACGATTTCACGTATTCCTTTAAGTGATGATAATGATCAAATCGTTGGGGCGATGGGGGTTATTCTATTTGATCGCTTGAATGCTCTTAAGCCGTTGGTTTCACGCTTTCAGAATATGCAGAATGATTTGAAAAGGGCGGAAAAAGAACTGGCAGCCACCCGTCAGGCAAAATACCGTTTTTCAAACTTTGTCGGAAATGCCAAAGGGGTTCAGGAGTTGAAACGTCAGGCGCGCCGTGCCGCAGAACGTGATGTTCCGGTCTTGTTATTGGGCGCGACAGGGACGGGGAAAGAGCTTTTGGCTCACGCAATCCATCACACATCAGCACGTTCCAAAGCGTCAATGGTTCGAATTAATGTATCAGCCATACCCGAAGGGTTGTTGGAAGCTGAATTGTTCGGTACGGCCTCGGGCGCTTACACAGGGGCATCTAAAAAAGATCGTCTGGGCAAGTTTCAATTGGCAGATGGCGGGACGCTGTTTCTGGATGAAATTGGTGATATGCCTGCCAGCCTGCAACCCAAGCTGTTGCGTGTGCTGCAGGAAGGGGAGCTGGAACCTGTTGGATCAAACAAGGTGCAATCGGTTGATGTGCGTGTCATTAGTGCGACCAGTCGAAATCTTGAGGAAATGGTGCAAAATGGGGACTTTCGTGCCGACCTTTATTATCGTTTAAATGTCGTGCCTTTAATCGTGCCATCTTTAAAAGAACGGCCGTCGGACTTACCGCGCTTATGTGATGTGTTGCTGGATCATATTGGGGAAGCAACAGGCCAGCCTACGCCGACTTTAGCAGATGAAGCAGTTGAGCTTTTGAAGCTGTATGACTGGCCCGGAAATGTTCGCGAACTGCGCAATATATTGGATCAGGCCTGCGCGCGCTTTGATGATGATATACTGGATGAAACTCACATTATCGAACTAATTCCCAGTCTTGCAAAACGCCAGAAGCATATTCAGGCCGTGACTGATAATGCGGGATTTGATCCGCTGCCGGAAGGCAAGAAGTTGAAAGAGGTTTTGGCTGACATTGAACGTCAGGCTTTAATTAAAGCCTTGGCGGAAGAAAATAATGTGAAATCCAGAGCGGCAAAAAGGTTGGGGATTTCTCGCGCACAGTTTTATGAAAAGCTGACCTCTTTTGGCATACTGTCTGATTAACCGGACAATATACCAGTGTATGATTTTTGGACATCCATTTTTAAATCCAATTAAAACAATTGTTTATAATGTTTATTCAAGGTGACTGTCTGATGATCCGGACAGTTTGGGAGCAATTGAACAATGCTTCAAATCTGTATCTCGGTGACAAAATGGCAGATATGGGCTCTTTTTTAAATCTGGCACACCTTTTGCCTTTAAGGGGATAGTCATAAAAATATTATTTAATAGGGAGCCTAAAATGAAGTTGCCACATTTTGCCGTGGCGCTGGCCTGCGCCGTAGGTCTAAGCGTTCAAGCACAAGCTGCTGACCCGATCAAGATTGCCCATGTGTATGGGAAGACAGGCCCGTATGAGGCTTATGCCAAACAATCTCACACGGGATTGATGATGGGGCTGGAATATGCCACAGGTGGGACCATGGAAGTAAATGGTCGCAAAATTGAAGTCATTGAAAAAGATACCCAACTCAAACCGGATCTGGGTAAAGCCCTGCTGGCAGAAGCCTATGCCGATGACGAAGCTGACTTGGCGGTCGGTCCGGTGTCTTCAGGTGTGGCGCTTGCCATGTTGCCGGTTGCGCAAGAATATGAAAAGCTGTTGCTGGTCGAACCCGCTGTTGCTGATTCCATTACAGGCGAGAAATGGAACCGTTATATTTTCCGCACGGGTCGTAACTCGTCACAAGATGCAATTGCCAACGCGGTTGCACTGGGGCAGGACGGTGTGAAAATTGCCACATTGGCGCAAGATTATGCTTTTGGCCGTGACGGTGTTGCCGCCTTTAAAGAAGCCTTGCAAAACACAGGGGCCGATTTGGTCTTTGAAGAATATGCCCCGCGCGATACCAAAGATTTCACGGCGTCTGCACAACGTCTGTTTGATGCGTTGGATAAAGAAGAAGGGCGCAAAATTATTTTTGTGATCTGGGCAGGTGCCGGGAACCCGATGGGTAAGATTAAGGCCATGAACCCGGAACGTTTCAATATTGAACTGGCTACAGGGGGCAACATTCTGGCGGTTATGAAGGCGTTAAAGCCGCTGCCGGGGATGGAAGGTGCGACTTACTATTACCATGATATTCCACAAAATGATGCGAACAAGTGGCTGGTGAGCGAACATAATAAACGTTTTGACAGCCCGCCAGATTTTTTCACCGCCGGTGGTATGACAGCGGGCATGGCCGTTGTTGCTGCGCTTAAAAAAGCCGGTTCAACTGATACGGATGATCTTATTTCAGCCATGGAAGGTATGGAGTTTGAGACACCGAAAGGCAAAATGATGTTCCGCAAAGAAGATCATCAAGCCTTGCAATCCATGTATCACTTCAAGCTGAAAGTTGATCCGAATGTGGAATGGGCTATCCCGGAATTGGTGCGTGAAATCTCGCTTGAGGAAATGAACGTTCCCATCCGCAACTAAGACGACCATTGTGTCACTCCCCAGAAAGAGGAGGGCGCCTGACCCACGCGTTTTCCTCTTTCTTCCCTTTTTTCTAACTTTGGAAAAATTCGATGACAGGTCAAGAACATCCCGTCCTGCGCACTGACGGTCTGACCGTTCGTTTCGGCGGTCATGTGGCGGTCAATAACGTCACGGCAGAATTTCAACGCGGCACATTGACTGCAATTGTAGGTCCCAACGGTGCCGGAAAGACAACCTTTTTCAACCTGATCTCCGGTCAGTTAAAAGCCACGGCAGGGCACGCGTTCCTGAACGAGGAGGATATTACCTCCTTGCCCGTTTCCGAACGCACGCACAAAGGATTGGCCCGTGCATTTCAACTGACCAATCTGTTTTCAAACCTTACCGTGCGTGAAAATGTGCGCTTGGCGGTACAAAGCCGTGCCGGGATCGGTTTGAATATTTTTATGATGGCAGATCGTCATCGTGAACTAAACGAAAAGGCGGATCATTTTCTCGCTCGTGTCGGTTTGTTTGAGCAGGCTGATGTCGTGGCTGCGACATTACCGCATGGCGGACAGCGTAAACTTGAAGTCGCCCTGATGCTGGCCCTTGAACATGACGTTCTTATGTTTGACGAACCGACCGCAGGGATGAGTGTGGATGAAGTACCCGTCATTCTGGACCTGATCCACGAGATTAAGGCTGATAAAAACAAAACGGTCTTGATGGTGGAACATAAAATGGATGTGATCCATTCATTGGCGGATCGCATTATTGTCCTTCACAACGGATTTCTGGTTGCTGATGGCGAACCAAAAGAGGTTATGTCCTCCCCGATTGTACAGGAAGCTTATTTAGGGACAGGAGTTGCCGATCATGTCTGATCAACTTTGTCTAAATTTACAAGGTGTACATACCCACATTGGGCACTATCACATTCTGCAAGGGGTGGATATGGCTGTTCCGCGTGGGGGGGTCACTATGTTGCTGGGGCGAAACGGTGCGGGTAAAACGACGACTATGCGCACGATCATGGGATTGTGGCAGGCAAGCCAAGGCCGTGTGACCTTTAACGGTAATGATATTACGAAAAAGGAAACTCACGATATCGCCAAAGGCGGTATTTCCTACGTGCCGGAAGATATGGGTATCTTTTCTGCACTGAGTGTCAAAGAAAATATGATACTGGCGGCGCGTACAGGCGATATGGATGAAACACGCCTCGACTGGATTTTTCAGCTCTTTCCAGCGATGAAAAAATTCTGGAACTGGCCGGCGGGTAACCTGTCCGGTGGGCAGAAACAGATGCTGGCAATTTCACGGGCGGTAATTGAACCCAGTAGTTTGCTGTTGGTGGATGAGCCGACCAAAGGTTTGGCCCCGGCAATCATTGGTGCGTTGACCGAAGCCTTTATAGAATTGAAACAAACCGACACCACAATCTTGATGGTGGAGCAGAATTTTCAAATGGCAAAAACCATCGGTGACACCGTCTGTGTCATGGATGATGGACGGGTTGTTCATAGTGGCAAAATGTCTGATTTGGCCGAAAATGAACAGTTGCAGGAACAACTGCTGGGCCTGAGTATGGGGGCACATCAATGAGTACGAACGAGAACGGGTTGAGCGCATCAAGCGCGCCAAAATTTTCGGTTCTGTCCGAACGGAACCTGCCTTTATTGGCGACGGCGATTGTCTCGCTGGGGGCACTGGCCTTGATCGGTCAGATGGATACATGGGTGACCTTGACCCTTGCCGGATTGGCGATGGGAATGATGATTTTCGTTATGGCTTCGGGCCTGACGTTGGTTTTCGGCCTGATGGATGTGTTGAACTTTGGTCACGGGGCATTTATTTCGCTTGGGGCCTTTGCTGGTATTTCAGTGTTACTGATGTTGCCGGGGTGGACCGGGGCCGACATTGCCTTTTTGAATATTGCGGCGATTTTGCTGGCTGTCGTGGCCGCGATGGGCTTGACCGGGCTTGCCGGCTATGTCTTTGAACGGGTGATTGTCAAACCTGTGTATGGGGATCACCTGAAACAGATTTTGATTACGATGGGCGGTCTGATTGTGACCGAACAATTGATATATGTGCTGTGGGGACCGGATGAAATTACCATTCTACGTCCGTTGGCGCTGCAGGGGTCTTTCACCTTTGGTACAATTGCGATTGAAAAGTTCCGTCTGTTAGCGGTTGTTCTGGGCTTGATCATTTTCTTTGCCATGCGCTGGACACTGAATGGCACCCGTCTGGGGCTTGTGATCCGCGCAGGTGTGGAAAATCGCGAAATGGTCAGTGCGCTGGGTTATCGTATTTCCATGGTCTTTATTTTGGTTTTTGTCGCAGGTTCGGCCTTGGCTGGATTTGGTGGTGTGTTATGGGGGCTTTATGAAGAAGTCGTGACGGCACATATGGGCATGAATGTCATGATCCTGATCTTTATCGTTGTCATTATCGGGGGGCTTGGGTCCGTGGAAGGGTGCTTTATCGGTGCCTTAATGGTTGGCTTGCTGGCGAACTACACGGGCTATCTGGTGCCGAAAGTGGCGTTGGGGTCCAACATTCTGTTGATGGTCCTTATTCTGATGTGGCGTCCGGAAGGATTGCTGCCGGTCAATAAAAGTCGATAGGGGGCCTGATTGATGTTTTCTTATATTTTCTCCGGTGACTTTCCGCGTTCAAAAATGCTGACCTTGTTGTTGGTGGTGATCGTGGCAGGACTTGTGCTGACACCATGGCTGTTCCCTGGCTCACGTTCAATGGAAACGGCAATGCGGATTGCCATTTTTATTGTTCTTGTCGCCAGCTATGACTTGTTGTTGGGCTATACAGGTATTGTGTCTTTTGCCCATACCATGTTTTTTGGTATTGGTGCTTATGGGGTAGCGATTACGCTCAATGAAATGGGGCGTAGCTACGAAGGCATTGTTATCGGGACGCTTTTGGGGTTTGTCTGTTCTGTCTTCTTGGCGTTTCTCATTGGTTTATTCAGCCTGCGGGTGAAGGCGATCTTTTTTGCCATGGTGACATTGGCGGTCGCCAGTGCCTTTACGTTACTGGTGTCTCAGCTTTATCAATTTACCGGTGGTGAAGATGGTTTGACCTATTCCATCCCGCGCGAGTTATCTCCGGCGTTTAAGCTGGTTCAGGATAAAATCTTTGGTGTGCAGATTAACGGGAAGCTGCTGCTTTATTATTCTATCCTGTTTATCTCGTTCGGGTTGTTCCTATTCATGTTGCGGGTGGTGAATTCACCGTTCGGGCGTGTGCTACAGGCAATCCGTGAAAATGAATTTCGTGCCGAAGCGATTGGCTATCGTACCGTGATTTATCGCACAGCAACAAATTGTCTGGCTGCCGGGGTCGCCGCATTGGCAGGCAGTTTGATGGCAATATGGTTGAAATATACCGGACCGGACACGACGCTTAGCCTCAATATCATGGTCGATATCCTGTTAATGGTGGTAATTGGCGGTATGGGGACCCTTTATGGTGCGGTTATCGGGTCGACTTTGTTCATTATGGCGCAGAACTACCTGCAGGAATTGATGAAAGTGGCTTCCGATCAATTTAGTGCAATGGGCCTGCCCTTGCTGCCGGAATTGATCCATCCGGACCGTTGGTTGTTGTGGTTTGGTATCCTTTTCATTCTCTCGGTTTATTTCTTCCCGACAGGTATTGTTGGTCGATTAAGAAAGGCAAAAACATGACGCAGACACCCGTTTCACATTATATCACCTGTCAGGGGCGTGAAGTTCACGTCACGGAATGGGGCAAAGGTAACGCGGAAAAAATGGTCATGTGGCATGGCCTCGCGCGTACGGGTCGTGATTTTGATCCGTTGGCACAGGTTCTGGCTGAACGCTATCACATCATCGCACCAGATACGATTGGACGCGGCCTGTCACAATGGGCGGTTCAACCGGACACGCAATATTGTCTGGATTTTTATGGCAAAATCGCAAGCGATCTCTGTGCTCACTTTGGATTTCAAACGTATAAATGGATTGGCACGTCTATGGGGGCGGCACTGGGCATTCGTCTGGCGGCAACCACAATGCGTGACAATATGACCCATCTTGTCTTGAACGATATGGGGCCAAAAATTGAACCGTCTGCGATTGAGCGTATTTTGACCTATGCGGGTAATCCACCTGTGTATCAGAGTGTCAGTGAATTGGAAAAGGGCTTGCGCACGATCTATAAACCTTATGGTTATTTGACGGACGATCAATGGCGTTTGATGGCAGAAACATCCGTGCGTCGCAATCCCGATGGTACAGTCACCATGCATTATGATCCGAAGATGGTGCGTCAATTTATCGCCCATCCCAATGATTATGATCAGTGGGATTACTTTAACAGCATTGAATGCAAGATGTTACTGATCCGTGGGGCTGAAACGGATCTCCTGTCCGCAGAAACCCGCGATACGATGCTGGAAAATAACAAAAATTGCGAACTTTATGAAGTTGAAGGGGTCGGCCATGCGCCAGCGATGAATGTCGCAGAACAGATTGAGCGCATTCAGAGCTTTCTGGACAGCTAGCATAAAAAACAAGGCATAAAATAACATTATCCTGTAGGGAGGAATTAATGAGCGTTCATAACAACAAGGTTATGGCGATCGGTGAAGCTATGTCCAAAATCAAGGATGGCGCACGGATCATGATCGGGGAATTTGTTGGCGCAGGTGAGCCATTGTGCTGCATTGACTGGTTGCTGGAACAAAAGGTCAAAGACTTGACCCTTATTACAAACACACCGGGGTTTGCAGGCGGTGATTTTGGAAAATCGCAATTATTTGGTGTAGGATTAGTGAAGGAATTGATCTCCACCCATGTTGGAACAACCCCAGAATCAAGTCTTGCTTATCTTGAAGATCGTATGTTGGTGAAACAGTATTTACCCATGGGGACATGGGCGGAAAAAGTCCGGGCAGGTGGGCATGGTCTAGGCGGTGTGCTGGTGCCAGTCGGGGTTGGTATTTTAGATGAAGAAGGGCTTTTTCCTGATTTGGATGAACCGAAATCGAAAGTGACTGTCAACGGACAGGATTTCTTTATTGAAGAAGCGCTGAGTGCGGATGTGTCAATCATCAAAGGCTGGAGGGCAGATGAGCTGGGGAATGTGGAATTTCGCTTCACCAGTCGTCAAAATCAACGCGATATTGCCATGGCCGGAGATTTTACGATTGTTGAAGTAAACGAGATTGTTCCTGTTGGCACCATAGAACCGACGGATGTGGGCTGCCCGGGGCCGTTTGTGGATGCGGTGGTGCAGGGCCACAGTCTTGAGGCACAACAAGATATTTACCGTAAACGTTGGGTACAGGCGGGCAAGCTGACAACGCCAGCAGCATAAGGGGAGAGAATGACCATGCAAACACTGGATTTTAACACAATGAATGCCCGTGAAATTATTGCACGTCGTGCGGCGTTGGAACTACGGGACAGAGAAGTCGTTAATCTGGGACTTGGTATTCCGACGCAGACGGCAAACTATCTTCCTGACGGGGTGAATGTGATTTTCCACACGGAAAACGGCGCGTTCGGGTTTGGGCCGAAACCTGCCTTTGATCAGGCTGATGGTGACATAACCAATGCGGGCTGTGAACCGATTACGCTAAATCCTGGTGCGTCCATTATGGATCTGACAACATCACTTGGGGCGATGCGCAAAGGGTATATTGATGTCACTATTCTGGGTGGTCTGGAAGTGGATGCACAGGGAAATTTGGCCAACTGGGCGGTGAAACGCAACGGAAAATGGTGGCCCGGTATCGGCGGGGCGATGGATTTGTGTTATGGCACACAAAAAGTGATTGCGGCCATTAATCATACGGAAAAGAACGGTACGCCGAAAATTAAGGAACGTTGCACCTTGCCTTTGACCGGATCAAAATGTGTCAAAACCATTGTGACTGAGAAGGCGGTCTTTGATGTAGTGGAAACAGGTCTGATTTTGCGCGAATATGCACCGGGACTGAGCGTTTCTGATATTGAAAATATGACAGATACAGCCTTTCAAATCTCTGATGATCTATGTGAAATGGTGTTGTTATAGGTTGATCTGTCCAGAACTCATCAAGATTAAACCCTACCGCAATGATAAAAAAATGGGAACTGGACACGCTGCACCAAAGTGGAAGGATACTTTACTCTGTTATGCAGTCTTCATTTCAAACTTCATGGGACTAATATTTTCCAAGTATGAATGTCGACGTTTGTGATTGTAAAATTTGTTGATGTATTTGAACAAGTCTTTTCCCGCTTGATCTCTGGTTTAAAAAGTTGTCCGCCAAACGAGTTTAGCCTTCAATGATTTAAAGAATGTCTCCTCGGCGGCGTTGAAGGCTTTGCTCATCAAGGTAATAGAATGTTCTGTCTTCTTTGCATTGATAAATTCATATCTCACCGCTTTTGGCTGGCAAAGACCCCAGCAAGCCGGGACGGTGGGTGAGACCGTCAACTTTTTTTAATCTCCCGTTCCTCCTTCAAAATACGGTTCTCTTTACGAAGACGAGCTAATTCTTTTTGAACATCATCTTGCTATCAAGTCATCATGTTTATACAGGGCAACCCATTTATTGAGAGTGGACACAAGATCCGCAGCCACTTCTTTGCGTGTCAGTCTACTGGTTAAGGCAAGCTGGATAGCTTATGATTTAAACGCATGTAATTTTTTTGAGATTCATTTGTGCCTCCTGTTGATCTCAATCTAACAGAAAGTACTCTCCACTTTACAGGGACGGGACCAAAGATTGTTAAAGCTATTTTAGTAAAAGTTACAATCTGTGTTTATAATGAAAAAAGGTAGGCCGGAGCCTACCTTTAATTTTTTGGAATCATCCTTGTTAACGGGATGACCGCATTTTCTAAAAAGCTGTCCTTATATTCCCTCCATTTTATGGCATTGTCAATAGCTTCGTTTATCTTTAGATTGCATAGAATGTGATTTAATAAACAAAAAGAGGGCGATATGGGGTACCGTTTGGGGCTTGATTTAGGAACGAATTCGATTGGCTGGACAGCATTAACAATTGATCCGGCAAAAGAAGGATTGGAACGTTTTTCTCTTTTAGACATGGGGGTACGCATCTTTCCAGACAGCCGCGAACCGGCAAAGGGCGGGCGTGTCGGGGATAGCTTGGCGGTTGCCCGGCGCATGGGGCGCGGTATGCGGCGCAATCGAGATCGCGGTAAAAATCGCATGGCTTACATGATGCGTTACCTTATTGATTTAGGATTGATGCCGACTGACAAGGAAGAACGCAGGGCACTGGAAAACTTAAATCCCTATCAACTTCGTGCAGAAGGTTTGGAACGTCCCTTATCGCCTTTTGAATTAGGACGTGCGCTTTTTCAACTGGGGTTGCGCCGTGGCTTTAAATCAAATCGTAAAGAGAGCACCGAAGCCAAGGAAGAAACGACACGTGCCCAGCAAATCAGCACTTTGCGCGAGGCTTTGGGCAACAAAACCCTGGGGCAGTTTTTATGGCAGAGATTACAAGCGGGTGAACCCGTCCGATTTAAAGAGGGAACGGATTGGTTCCCTGATCGTGCTATGTATGCGGAAGAATTTAATGCCTTAAAAGATACACAGCTTCCCCATCATCAATTGAGTGAAGAAGAATGGGACCGTTTGCGCGATAATTGTGTTCTTTTCCAGCATCCTTTGCGTCCGGTGGAGAAGGGACGTTGTACTTTGCGACCTGAATTTCGCCGCGCCCATCGTGATACGCCCATTGCACAATGGTTTCGCATTTATCAGGATGTGGGGAATTTGCGCTGGATTGATGAAAAACTGCAAAGCCATCCGTTAACACCAGAACAACGCGATGCAATTATTCAAACCCTGCTCACACAAAAAACGGTGACATGGGGCGGTATTCGAAAGTTAAAGGGCGCGGATGGTAAGTCTCTTTTCCATCGCGATTACCGTTTTAATCTGGAAAGTGAGCAACGCAAGAAACTGGATGGTCATAAAATCGCGATCTGGATGAAAGCGGATGAACGGCTTCAAGACCTGTGGGAAACGATTTCACCTCAGACCCTTGATGATATTTTTGAGGATCTGCACGGCACGTTGGAGGATGAGAAGTTAGTTCCGCACCTGATCCGCAAACATAAAATCACGTCGGAACAGGCCGAAGCTTTTGCGGAGCTACCCATTGGCAGTATGACGGTTAACCTGTCGCGTCAAGTCATGGAAGAACTATTGCCGATTATGCGAGATCAGGGGCTGGAATATTTTGATGCCGTCACGCAGCTGTGTGATGAAACAGGAAATCCCTTGCATCATAGTGCCTTGGGAAGCGTCGAAAAAAGAAAAAAGCTGCCTTATTACGGCGAAATCCTCTCTCAATCCGTTATGGGGGAAGATACAAGCAAAGACCCGCAAGTCGACCCTGAAGGACATTTTGGACGTATTGCCAATCCAACGGTGCATGTGGCCCTTAATCAGTTACGTGTGCTGGTCAACAGTTTGATTGATCGTTTCGGCGAAGCGCCTGCTGACATTCATGTGGAACTGTCGCGTGATCTCAAGCTGGGTCCAAAGCAACGTAACGAAATTAATAAAGAGATTGCAAAGAACACCAAGCGTAATGAAAAACTGGCTGCGTTGTGGCAGGAAATTTCCAAGGGGCGCGTGGCTAATGCGCGTGATCTGAAAAAGGTCAAACTGTGGGAAGAGTTAAGCACAGACATCATGGCGCGACGTTGTGTCTTTACAGGTAAGAATATTGCGGGACATCATCTGGTAAATGGCGAGGTGGAAATCGAGCATATTCTACCGTTCTCACGTACATTGGATGACACGATGGCTAATCTGACATTGGCGTTCAAAGGGGCAAACCGGGTGAAGGGTAATAATTCCCCGTTTGAGGCTTTCGGTGCCAACCGTCATCCTGATTTTGATTGGGAAGGCATACTGGACAGAGCCTCGCGTCTGCCCAAAAACAAACGCTGGCGTTTTGCTGCGGATGCAATGGAAAAATGGGAGGGCGAGAACGATTTTATTGCGCGTCAAATGACAGACAACGCCTATATCGCTCGATCAGCCCGCAAATATTTAAACTGCCTGAGCGATCATGTGGTTCCCGCACCGGGGCGATTGACGGCAATGTTACGGGGGAAATGGCATTTAAACCTTGGCGAAGATGGACGAAAAAGCCGGGAAGATCATCGCCATCATGCCATTGATTCCTTTGTCGTGGCATTAAGTGACCGGTCTGTGTTGCAGCGTGTCTCCCGCCTAAGTGCACGTGGCGCGGATGACCGTATTCATATGGAAATACCCGAACTCCCCGGCCAGTTGCGACAGGACTTCAAGAAAAAGCTTGATAACATCCTGATTTCCTACAAGCAGGATCACGGCATTCAGGGGCGGTATTTTAACGAAACATCTTATGGCGTTTTGCCTGAAAGCCAGCACCGCGATGGTTATAATCTGGTGACGCGCAAACCGATTGCTTCTCTCAGTCCCAACGAACTTGACGCTATCCGTGATCCGTTGATACAGGCCAATATCAAAGAGCATCTTTACGATCTTGGCTGGTATGGCCTATCCAAAACGGACCAAGCCAAGAAATTGCCGGAATATTTAAGTGCGTTTGGCAAGGAACATAATATTCATCGCTTGCGAATTCTGGTTAAAAACCAGTCAGCGATTGCCATTAAAAGCGCCCCGCATAAGGCCTATGCACCGGATAGTTATGTCTGTTGCGATATATGGGCCTTGCCAAAAGGCAAAAAAGGCAAGTGGAAACAAGGCGAAGAAACATGGCAAGGGGTGTTCTGGAATTATGCCGAATGTGCCCAATTCGGTACCGATCTACCCGATAAGAACACGCAAAAGCCACACCCGGCGGCCCGGTTTGTCATGCGTGTTTTTAAAAAAGATATGGTTTCATTCTATGAAGGTGGGGTTGAGCAGATCATGCGTGTTACAGACTTGAATGCTTCAAGCAAGCGCCTTGGATTAGCGCATCATAACATTGCAGATGCACCACAAAAACTATTTTCTATTAGTACGCTTGGAGAGAAGGGATTGCGTCAGATCTTTATTTCCCCTGACGGGCGTTACTTGAATAAAAGGAGAACCCCATGATTGGCGGTGTGGTTGAAATTGCCGAAGATGGCCGGCATTTGTCGCTTTTTCGCGGGTTCTTAAAGGTCAACGAAGGTGCAACTGAATTGGGGCGGGTGCCCTTGGATGATATCACGGCTCTTGTCCTGTCCGCCCATCAAATCAGCTTGTCCAAAAACATCATGTCGGCTTTGCTGGAACGCAAAGTGATTATCGTAACAACGGGTAAAAACTGGCATCCCTTGGGCCTTACGTTGCCGTTGGAGGCCCATTATGGTCATGCAGGGATTTTACGTGACCAAATTGCCCTATCAGAAGCCCGGCGAAAAAGGCTTTGGCAACATCTCGTACGCCGTAAAATTGAAAATCAGAAATATATTCTGGAGTGCGCTGGGGCAAACCCGGATAAAGTTCAGGAACTGGGTACCTTGATAAAACGTGTACGTTCTGGTGACCCTGATAATATCGAGGCCCAAGCGGCGCGTCATTATTGGCCTGCCTTGATGGGAAAGGATTTTCGCCGTGATCGGACATTGGATGGACCAAATGCCTTTCTCAATTACGGCTATACCATCTTGCGCGCTGCAACCGCGCGGGCGGTCGTTGCAGCAGGTCTACATCCGGCCTTGGGGTTACATCATAAAAGTCAGGTCAATGCCTTTGCTTTGGTTGATGATTTGATGGAACCGTTTCGCCCCATCGTGGATGGCAAGGTTGCGAAAATCGCCCCTCAGACAGAAGAATTAACGCCGGAATATAAACGCGCGCTCGTCAGCCTCTTGCAATTGGATCTATTGACAGAAAAGGGCGCTTCTCCCTTGGTGAATTGCCTGCATCAACTGGCACGTTCCGTGGTGGTGTGTTTGACGAACAAAGAGGCAAACCTCCAATTGCCCCCATTAAAACAGTCAGGCAGTTTGTTTATGGGGTAATTAAATGATCGTTGAACAGGAAACATGGGTAAGCGGGTATCGGCTGATGTGGGTAATTGTGATGTTTGACCTTCCGGTTGTTGAAAAGAAAGATCGAAAAGCAGCAACCAGATTCAGGGATTATTTGTTGGATGAAGGTTTCGCAATGGGCCAATTTTCGATATACTATCGGCTCTTATCGGGCAAGGAAGCGGTCGAATCTTTAAGAAAAAGGATCGAGCGAAATCTGCCCAAATATGGCACAGTCCAAATACTGGCGATTACGGATAAACAATATGAAAATATTCAAACCTTCAGAAGCCGCAAGTCGGAATCGTCAAAAAACCCGGAACAATTGCTTTTGTTTTAATGGTATTTTTCTATTTTTAGAAAATGAAAAGGCCAGTTTATCATTTAAAAAAAATGAACTGGCCTTTATCTAAGTGTAGCTTCTTAGAAAATGCGGTCAACCCGCAACCTCGAACTCACAGGCAAAAAGGCTGACGGTAGTGTAGCTTCTTAGAAAATGCGGTCAACCCGCAACGTCGATAACTTCGTTTCAAATGCACGAGCTAGTGTAGCTTCTTAGAAAATGCGGTCAACCCGCAACCTTGATAGTGGAGCAAATAACAATCTTTTGAGTGTAGCTTCTTAGAAAATGCGGTCAACCCGCAACCGACATCAAAGAACGGATGGCGGTTTTGGAAGTGTAGCTTCTTAGAAAATGCGGTCAATTAAAGAAAACGCATTCTGCTAGGTATCCATTTCTTATTTCAATGAAATTTGCTTGAAAGAAGTGTGGGCACAAGTTGGGCACCGTATGGGCACCGACTTTTTTGAAGGAAAATGTAAAAACAAAAAACCCCTTGGTTTCCCAAGGGGTTATGTTGGTCGGGAAGAGAGGATTCGAACCTCCGGCCCCTGCCTCCCGAAGACAGTGCTCTACCAGGCTGAGCTACTTCCCGTTACCGATATGTCGAAGCGGTGAGTGTTGTTTTCGGGACACCGTTTCGATTTGTGTGGCGGTATATAGCCTGTCAGAACAGGCGTGGCAAGTCCAAAAATATTTTTTTTAATAGGCCCGTTCAATACAGAATTCGACGATGCCTTTCAGGGCTTCTCTGGCAGGAGTTTTGGGGAAAATATCCAAATCTGCGATAGCCTTTTCGCCGTATTCACGGGCCCGAGTGACGGTATCATTCAATGTGTTGTGTTTTTGTAGCAGGGTCAGGGCAAGTTCCAGATCTCCGTCCTGAAAGTTCTGATCTTCCTGCGTGCGTTTCCAGAAGGATTTTTCATCTTCATTTCCACGAGCAATAGCCAAAATCACAGGAAGAGTCATTTTGCCATCACGGAAATCATCCCCGACAGCTTTGCCGAGTTCTGCCTGTTTTGCGCTGTAATCAAGTGCATCGTCAATCAACTGGAAGGCGATGCCGAGGTTGTTCCCATAAGACTGTAAGGCTTCTTCTTGTTCTGTGGTCGCACCGGCAACAAGGCCGCCGACATGACAGGCTGCAGCAAACAGTTGTGCGGTTTTGGCTTGAATGACTTCGAGGTAGGCTTCTTCTGTGGTATCGGCATCGTTGGCGGTAATCAGCTGGAGAACTTCGCCTTCTGCAATGACGGAAGAGGCATGAGAGAGGATTTCCATCACTTTCAAGCTGTCAGCCTGTACCATCAATTCAAAACTGCGGCTGAATAGGAAATCACCGACCAGAACGCTGGCCTTGTTGCCCCAGATGGCATTGGCACTGTCTTGACCACGGCGTAAATCGCTTTCATCCACCACATCATCATGCAGCAGAGTCGCCGTATGGATGAATTCCACACAAGCGGCCAAACCGACGTGTTTGTTGCCTTGATAGTTAAGCAATTGGGCGCTTGCAAGCGTGAGCATCGGACGCAGTCGCTTGCCGCCGGCGGCAATGATATGACCGGCCAGTTGAGGAATGAGGGCGACGGGGCTTTGCATACGCTCCAAAATTGCGGCGTTTACTGCTTTAAGGTCGTCTGCCACCAGATTGGTGAGTGTTTCAACTGCCGAAGGGCCTGATGAGTGCTTATCCATGTTATCCATAACCGATAAATTGTAGTATAGCCTTGTGTTTTCTGGTTAAATCATCCAATAAAAACACAGCGCACAAGTCAAATAGCAGGTTTGCGCGGCTCTTGGAAGGGGGGATCTCATTTTATGAAAGAGTTAGTTGCCACCGGGGATTTGGTATTGCTCTCGGCTCTTAAGTATCACCTTGATTCAGAAGGGATAGCGTTTGATACCTTTGATGGATACGTTGGTAGTCTTTTTCCCGGGGAAATGTCCGTCGCCTCCAGCCGCATCATGGTGATTGATGAAGATTATGACCGTGCCAAGCGTTTGCTGAAAAGTTTGCAAGATGGAGAAATGGCTTGTGAGTGATCCACTGGCCCTAAGCGAAGACTTGTTTTTGGGCGGAAAAGTCCGGCTGTTACAACCGATTGACGGCTATCGCGCGGCAACGGACCCTGTTTTATTGGCCGCAAGTATCCCCGCGCGTGCCGGACAACATATTTTAGATGTGGGCTGTGGCGTGGGGGCGGCGAGTTTTTGTTTGGCAGCACGGGTGGAAGATGTACATCTGAGTGGAATTGATATTCAAGATACGCTAGTGGATATCGCGCAGAAAAATTGCGCATTGAATGAAAGGGAAAATCGCGCCCGCTTTATTTGTGCTGATTTGTTATCCCGCCCTATGGACCCTGTGCCCAACTCATTTGACCATGTTATGGCAAATCCTCCTTTTTATGAGGCAGGATCAGGACACCGCCCGCCAAATGAAATCAAGGCCCGCGCCCATATGGAAGTGGCACAAGGCGCAAGTTTGCAAAATTGGGTGGATTATATGTTGCGCATGACCAAGCCAAAAGGAACCGTAACATTTATCAACCGCGTAGAACGTCTGGAAGAAACACTGGCGGCGTTGAAAGGACGGTTGGGAGAATTAATACTGTTTCCCATCTGGTCGATGAGTCCTACGGGGACGCAAGCGCGCGGGGCCAAACGGTTTATCCTGCAAGGGCGCAAAGGCATTAAAACGCCGCTGACATTTGCAAACGGTTTGGTGGTTCATGAAGATGATGGCAGTTATACCAAAAAGGCTAAAGCAATTTTGCAAGACGGCGATGGATTGTTTTTAAAACCGTGATTTATATTTGAGGCTGACCTTTGATAAAATCTGCGTAGTGATAGTAGCCGTTTTTACCTCGTTGTTTGGCAATGTACATAGCCACATCGGCAAAACGAACAAGGTCTTTTGCGCTGTTGGCGTCGCGGGGCAGGACCGCGATACCAATGGAAGCAGAGACAGCAAGCACATTCTGTTTATATGTCATGTCCTGTGCTGTTGCATGAATGACCTTATCTGCAACATTTTCAATGGCCTCTATAGATGTGGCATCCTGAATAATAATGGTAAATTCATCCCCGCCTAAACGGGCAGCGGTATCGCTGTGGCGCAGGCAGGATTGCAGGCGTTCAGCGGTTGTTTTTAAAACAAAATCTCCGGCATCATGTCCGTAGTTGTCGTTGATTAGTTTAAAGCCATCCAGGTCGATAAAGAGAAGGGCAAGATTACGGTCTTCGCGTTGGGCCAGAGCAACAGCATTTTCAAGGCGATCTTCAAACAGATTACGGTTGGGTAATTTGGTTAAGGCATCGTAATTGGCCTGTCGCCATACTTCATCCATTTCTGATTTATAACCGGTGATATCGCGCTTGACGGCAACAAAGTGTGTGACTTCACCATTGTGCTTAATCGGGGAGATTAGCGTTTCTTCCCAAAACAGGCCGCCGTCTTTCTTTTTATTTAAGAGTTCTCCATGCCAGTTTTTGCCGGCGCGCAGGTTGCTCCACATACTGTGGTAGACTTCGGGAGGGGTATAGCCTGATTTTAAAAGGCGTGGCGTTTTTCCAATGATTTCGTCTTTTGTAAAACCCGTGATTTCGCTAAAGCGTTTGTTGACATATTCGATTTTGCCATTGGAATCGGTGATGATGGTTGAAGCTGGACTTTCTTCAACAGCGGTAGAGAGTTTTAAAAGTTCGCTGTCTCGCTCTTTGCGCTTTGTAATATCACTGAATGTGAGAACAGCACCGATGAGTGTTTGATTTTCATGGACAGGTGCAACGTAATATTCAACAGGAAAGGCTTCGCCGGTAGAGCGTCTGAAATGCTCGTTATCACTTCCGGTTTCGCGACCTGAGCGAATAGCATCGGCAATTGTGAGGACTGTTGAATGATTGTCAATTCGACAGTGATGTCTGCTGACCTCATCAAAATTTTGCCCAATGATATCATCTAGACTGTCTAGATGCAGTAATTGTGCGGCTTTCAGGTTTGCAAAGGTACAAATGCCTTGTGCGTCCAGTGCAACAATCCCTTCGGCGGATGCATCAATAAAACGGCGAAATTGCGCTTGGGCTTCATGACGCTTTTTCGATTCTTCGCGCAGGTCTTGGGTGCGCAGGTTGACGATGGCTTCCTGTTCTTCGTTGATGGTCAGCAAAATGGCGAGATGGTGACGTAAACTGAATAAGGCAAGTAAACTTAAACTACACAGCAACAACCACGTAACGATATGGATCATGCGTTGACTGGCAATCTGGGTATCTTGCGCCTTTAAAAAGGGGAAGGCATCAAAGGATACACTGATACCGCCTCGAACATCCCCGACTTTATAACCTTGATGTTCATGGCATCCCATACAGGCTTGTTTGGTGATGAGGGGGGCCATGTATCGAAACTGAGTATCGCCATCAAAGGGGACAAATTCAAAATATTCACGGGCGCGTTTTTCAAAGGCCTTGAGGGCCGAAGCTTCCCATTTGTCCGGGGTGTTATCCGGGTTGATGGGGATAAGGCTGGTAATATGAATTGATGTATCGCTATTTTCACGGATAACGTTGCCAAGTTGACGGGTCATATAGGCAGGGTTTAGTTTCGTCAGTTCTTGCCCTGTGTCTGTTGTGACATCTTTGTCCTCGTCAACGAGGTATGGATTGGAAGGGGTTTCTGGGGTTCGTGGGACGTATACACCGCCGTGACGTGCGTTCCAAAGGCGAACATCTTCAATCATGGAGAAGACAAAACGTCCTTTGTTTGCGGCTATTTCTTCAATGTTATTTTGAATTTGAGAAACGTTATGCAAATAGGATGTGAGGACGATAATACTCCAGAGCGCAATAGGGAGTATCCAATAAGCCGGCTTCAGGATGAAACTGTTGACTAACGCATCTTTGTTCCATGCAAGCGCTTGTGAAATATTTTCGTTATTATTTTTCACATTTAGTTCCATGCTGACCTTTCATTCCCCCATTTTACATAGATGTATTTTCGAATAACCTAACATACATGATTGCTTAGTACCTGACTTTAATCAACCTCAAAGCCTTTTAAAATGATGGCAAAAGGTAGTTTTTTATGGTGTTTATTGTGAGTTCATGTAGTCTGTAAGGAAGTTTACATGATCCGAAAATGACGAGTATAAAACGAATAATGTCTAATCGTGTTGACAAGATGTCTCCCATGAGGCGGTTTTTTTTGACGAAGGAAGGACGCTAAATGAGCGGTACGGCGACGATTGCCATTACCGTAGGTGTTGCCGTTGCGGTTTTGGTCGGTTTCTTCATTGTCTATTATCTGGGCAATGTTGCCAACTCTATATACGACGTCAAAGTGGGCGTGCGGAAGGATTTTGATAAAAAAGTCAAAGAACTTCAAGAATGGGTCGAAAAAGATACAAAACAACGTGTCAACTGGATGCGCGACGAAAATAAATCCGAAGGAAAACGGTTCAAGGAAAGCATGGAAGGTCATTTGGAAGAAACCTTCGGTGAAATGACAAAAGAGCTGGAGCGTCTGCGCGCAGATATAACGTCCTTACAGGTTCAAATGCAGAATATGCAGCAAAAGCAAGGGGTTAAACCTTCTTATAACCATCAGGTCAATTCAAGTATGGCTGCATCTTCTGGGGGCTCTAACCCATTAGGGGATCTGGAAGTTCCTCGTGTGATGGTTGCGCCAAGTGAACAAGCGCCGGATATGGCGGCTGTTATTGATAAAAGCAACCCGAGTATGGGGGCCGCTGCTGCTGAAAAAACTGCGATTAAAAGCAAGCCTTCTCCGCCACCGCCGCCAACTTCCAAGCAACCTGCCGGTCGCACCTCTGTCGAAGAAAAAAACAAGCAAAAGCAGAAGAAAAAACGGCGTGATCCGGATGCGTTTGAATCTTTCAATCAATTTTCGGAAGATTTCAAGGCGGGGAGTTAGCCCTGTATCTTCAAAACAAATAAAAAATCTATTTCTTGAGGAGGGCAGCTTTGCTAAAACTGCCCTTTCGCTATTTCTGTCGTAAGGATTGTTTGAACCGATGTTTGGCTTAAGCCCGAATAAGATCCTGTTTACCGCTTTGATCATTGCAGCCGTCTGGTACGGTTTTAAATGGTTGAACCGCTTGCAGGCTGATCAAAAAAATAAGACCAAGCAGGCGGCGCGCAATGATCGCACGTCGGCGACCGAAACCCGTTCTAAAGATGCGGATTTCGAAGAATTGGTCGCTTGTCCCACATGTGGTGACTATGTTATTGCCGATAAAAAGTCAGGCTGTGGCAAAGAGAACTGTCCTTATGATAAATAATCGCGAACAAACTTGACCTGATATAGATTTATCAGCTAGTTTTTTCGCGCTGCAACAAACGTTTTTTAAAGATTGTGAAGACTATGGGCACGACACCCAATAAAAAAACCTGTTTTCAAAACCTGATCCTGTCTCTCCAGAATTTCTGGGCGGAAAAAGGATGTGTTATTCTGCAACCCTACGACATGGAAGTGGGCGCGGGAACTTTTCACCCGGCGACCACCTTGCGTACGTTAGGACCGAAACCGTGGAAAGCTGCGTACGTACAACCGTCGCGCCGTCCTGTTGATGGTCGTTATGGGGAAAACCCCAACCGTTTGCAGCACTATTACCAGTTTCAGGTAGTTTTGAAACCGTCCCCGGATAATTCACAGGACTTATATCTGGAATCTCTGAAACATTTGGGGATCGATACGGACCTGCATGATATTCGTTTTGTCGAAGATGATTGGGAAAGCCCGACATTGGGGGCTTGGGGCCTTGGCTGGGAAGTCTGGCTGGACGGTATGGAAGTCACCCAGTTTACGTATTTCCAACAGGTCGGCGGGATTGAATGTGATCCGGTATCTGTTGAATTGACTTATGGTCTGGAACGTTTGGCAATGTATATTCAAGGCGTGGAAAACGTCTATGATCTGGATTACAACGGTGAAGGCGTTTCCTACGGTGATGTATTCCTGCAAAATGAACGCGAACAATCCGCCTTCAACTTTGAACATTCCAACACGGATATCTTGTTCCAGCATTTCCGTGATGCAGAAACCCAGTGTCAACACTTGCTGGGATTGGAGAAACCGCTTGCGCTACCCGCTTATGAACAATGCGTGCGCGCCAGCCACACCTTTAACCTTCTGGATGCGCGCGGGGTTATCTCTGTAACTGAACGCGCCGCTTATATCGGGCGTGTACGGGCAATGGCAAAAGGCTGCTGTGAAGCCTGGATGACGACACAGACAGGTGAGGAGGCATAAAATGGCTGAGCTGTTACTGGAAATTTTAAGCGAAGAAATTCCGGCTCGTATGCAAGTGCGTGCTGCAAATGACCTGAAACGTCTTGTGTGTGAAGGTTTGGATAAAGCGGGTTTGGTCTATAGTGATGCGCGTTGTTATGTAACACCGCGCCGTCTTGCCCTTGTTATTGATGGCTTGCCGCAAAAACAACCCGATGTGCGCGAAGAACGCAAAGGGCCGAAGGTTGATGCGCCGGAAAAAGCCATTCAGGGCTTTTTGGGATCAACCGGGCTGACTTTGGATCAATGCGAAATTCAGGAAGGTAAAAAAGGCAGTTTTTATGTCGCTGTTATTGAAAAGACCGGACAAGATACCATTTTGGTCTTGCCGGAAATTCTTGCTGCAGCATTAAACGCGTTACCTTGGCCCAAGTCCATGAAATGGGGTTCTAATTCTTTGCGTTGGGTCCGCCCGTTGCAAAATATCCTGTGTGTTATGGACGGGGCAGTCGTTCCGTTCGATTTCGGGCCAGTGACCTCTTGCGGTTATACCCATGGTCACCGTTTTTTGGCACCGAAAGATTTTTCTGTGGATGATTTTGCCAGCTATCAAACGCTTTTGCGCGAACATAAAGTCATTCTGGATCAGGATGAACGCAAGCAAATCATTCGCGAACAAGCTGAGGCTGTCGCGAAAGAACAAGGTTTCGTTTTAAAAGACGACGAAGGTCTGCTTAATGAAGTTACGGGGCTGGTTGAATGGCCGGTGGTTCATGCAGGCCAAATTGATGACGCGTTTATGGAAGTACCGCAGGAATGTTTGATTACGTCCATGCGCTCTCATCAGAAATATTTCTCTTGCCTGAAAGAAGACGGCACATTGGCGCCGCGTTTTGTGGTTGTCGCTAACAAGATTGCCCCAGATGGTGGGCAGGCGATTATTGCCGGGAATGAACGTGTTTTGCGGGCACGTCTGTCTGATGCCAAGTTCTTCTGGGATCAGGATTTGAAGAAAAACCTCGAAGATCTGTTGCCGAAACTGGACGATATGTTGTTCCATGCCAAGCTGGGATCTATGGGGCAAAAAGTTCAACGGATGGAAAAACTGGCCGGGGAACTGTCTTCGATGATCGAAGGGGCTGATCTTGGCTTGTCTTGTCGTGCAGCGCATCTGGCAAAAGCCGATCTTGTTTCCGAAATGGTTTACGAATTTCCGGAATTGCAAGGGATCATGGGGGAATATTATGCCCGTCGCAAAGGTGAAAAGGACGAAGTCGCCCAAGCCATTGCACAGCATTATGCACCGCAAGGCCCCGGTGATGAATGCCCAAGTGCACCAGACTCCGTTGCGGTTTCTTTGGCTGATAAAATCGACACGCTGGTCGGTTTCTGGTCCATTGATGAAAAACCGACAGGTTCCAAGGATCCGTTTGCGCTGCGCCGTGCGGCCCTTGGTATTATCCGTCTGGTACTGGAAAACGGTTTGCGTTTGAACTTGCTGGAAGTTTTCTCGCAGGCCCATACCGCATATTCTACAGTTAATGGCCTAAGCTCCGTTCCGGCAGACCCGTCTGCGAACGAGCAAAGCCTGCTTGATTTCTTTGCCGATCGTTTAAAGGTTCACCTGAAAGACGAAGGTATTGCACACGACATGATCACGGCTGTTTTCTCCAAAGGTGATGAAGACGACCTTGTTCGCTTGCTGGCGCGTGTGAAGGCGTTGAAAGAGTTTCTGTCAAATGATGACGGAGCAAATTTGGTGGCGGCCTATCGCCGCGCAATGAACATTGTTCGCATCGAAGAGAAAAAAGACGGCGTCAAATATGACGGTGATGTCGATGCATCCCTTTTGGAACAGGATGAAGAACAAAAACTGTTTGAGAAGCTGGAACCAGTCATGGGGACTCTGGGCTCTGCTCTTAAAGACGAACGTTTTGCCGAGGCAATGACAGCTCTTGCTGCCTTGCGGGGACCGGTGGATGCGTTCTTCGATAAGGTGACGGTAAACTGTGAAAACGCCGATGTGCGTGCCAATCGTTTGCGCCTGTTGTCGCAAATTGGCCGTGCTTTGGATGGGATTGCGGATTTCTCCAAGCTGGAGGGATAAGCCGTTCGCCTGAATTTGTGTTTCCCGAAGGTTTCGGGAATCTGTTTGACAGAGTTCCCCGTCTTTGAAAAGGCGGGGACACAAGTGCTTTGAGAGGCGACAAAATCATGACGAAATGGGTTTACACCTTCGCAAAAGGTAAAGCCGAAGGCCGTGCCGACATGAAGGAACTGCTGGGTGGCAAAGGTGCCAACCTTGCACAAATGAGCAACCTTGGTATTCCCGTACCCGCCGGGTTTACAATCACGACCGAGGTTTGCACCCATTTTTATGACAATGGACGAACCTATCCCGATGATCTGAAAGAACAGGTCATGGCCGCTTTGACGGAAATCGAAGGGCAGATGAATGCCCGTTTTGGTGATCCGGAAAAACCACTTCTGGTTTCTGTGCGCAGTGGGGCACGTGCTTCCATGCCCGGCATGATGGACACGGTTCTTAATCTCGGTTTAAATGACGAAACGGTCGAAGGTCTGGCAAAAGCATCGGGGGACGCGCGTTTTGCTTATGACAGTTATCGCCGTTTTATACAGATGTATTCCGACGTGGTTTTAGGTGTAGATCATTATATCTTTGAAGAACTGCTGGAATATCTCAAGGATGAAAAAGATTATACCCTTGATACTGATTTAACCGGGGAAGACTGGAAAGAACTGTGTGTTCAATTCAAAGATAAAGTCCGTGAAGAACTGGACGAAGAATTTCCGCAAGACCCCGGTGCGCAATTATGGGGCGCCGTCGGTGCCGTGTTCAAATCATGGATGAATGCACGGGCCAATACCTATCGGATTTTGCATAATATTCCGGCTGAATGGGGGACAGCTGTTAATATTCAGGCGATGGTTTTTGGCAACATGGGCGAAAACTGCGCAACAGGGGTTTGTTTTTCCCGCAATCCATCCACAGGGGATAATCATTTTTATGGTGAATATCTGGTGAATGCACAGGGCGAAGATGTCGTTGCCGGTATTCGTACGCCACAACCTTTGACTCTGTTTGAAAAAGAAGAAAGTGGATCCAGTCTTCCGGCGATGGAAGAACTTATGCCCGATACATATCGTGAATTGGTTCAATATCGCGATGAACTGGAAGCCCATTATAAAGACATGCAGGATATGGAGTTTACCATACAGGAAGGTAAACTTTGGATGTTGCAAACCCGTGTCGGTAAACGAACCACAAAGGCGGCGTTGAAAATCGCCGTGGATATGTGCCATGAAGGTTTGATTACTCAGGAAGAGGCGGTTATGCGCCTTGATCCACGCTCCCTTGATCAACTTTTGCACCCGACACTTGATCCCGATGCACCGCGTGATGTCATGAGCCAAGGTTTGCCAGCTTCACCAGGGGCGGCCACCGGGCGAATTGTCTTTTGTTCCGAAGATGCGGAAAGTTGGGTCAAACGCAAAGAAGAAGTGATTCTTGTTCGTACAGAAACCAGCCCGGAAGATATTGGCGGGATGCATGTTGCACAAGGCATTTTGACCACACGGGGCGGGATGACCTCGCATGCGGCTGTGGTTGCGCGCGGTATGGGCACGCCTTGTGTGTCTGGTGCTGGGGATTTAAAGGTTGATCATCGCGCCAAAACATTAACCAGTTTCAATGGTAAGGTTTTGGTTGAAGGCGATGTCATTACAATTGATGGATCCAATGGGCAGGTTATGGCCGGGACGGTTCCGACAATCCAGCCGGAATTAAGCGGCGATTTTGCCAAATTGATGGAATGGGTAGACAAAATCCGCACAATGGGTGTTCGCACCAACGCCGAAACACCCCACGATGCAAAAATGGCGCGGTCTTTCGGGGCGGAAGGGATTGGCCTATGCCGTACAGAACATATGTTCTTTGACAGTGCGCGCATTAATTATGTCCGCGAAATGATCTTGGCAGATAATGAAAAGAAACGTCGTGAGGCACTGGCAGATATTTTGCCATTCCAACGTCAGGATTTTGAAGATCTGTTTGAAATTATGGAAGGTTTGCCGGTTACAATTCGTCTGCTGGACCCGCCGTTACATGAGTTTTTACCGCATAGCGAACGCGATATGGCTTTGGTTGCCGAAGTTGCAGGCATGTCGGTTGAACATGTCAAGGAACGCGCGAGCGAAATGGCGGAACAAAACCCCATGTTGGGTCATCGCGGTTGCCGTTTAGGTATCACCTATCCTGAAATTTATGAAATGCAGACGCGCGCTATTTTCGAAGCGGCCTGCAATGTCACCAAACGCGGGGGTAAGCCGGTTGTACCGGAAATTATGATCCCGCTGGTTGCCATGAAAGCAGAACTTGACCGTCTGAAAGAGGTGGTTGAGAAAACCGCACATGAGGTCTGTCAGGGTGAAGGGATCGAGATCGATTTTATCGTCGGAACGATGATCGAATTGCCGCGTGCGGCCTTGCGTGCCGGTGATATTGCCAAGACGGCAGAATTCTTCAGTTTTGGAACAAATGATTTAACGCAAACGACTTTTGGATTATCTCGCGATGATGCCGGTAGATTCTTGCGGGTTTATCAGGAACGCGGCGTGATTGAGGTCGACCCGTTTGTCTCTATCGATCAGGATGGCGTGGGTGAGTTGGTTCAGCTGGGCTGTGAACGCGGGCGCGCGACACGCCCTGATATCAAACTTGGTATTTGCGGGGAACATGGGGGCGATCCGGTGTCAATTGACTTCTTTAACCGTATTGGATTGAACTATGTGTCCTGTTCGCCGTTCAGGGTGCCAATTGCACGTTTGGCAGCAGCACAAGCTGCGTTGCGTCAAAGATAAAAATCTCAGGTAAACGATGAAGACGATTGATTTTGACCAATTGAAAAGTGGTAAAAAAGCCGCAATGGCACGGGCCTTGGCGCAAGTGGAACGTGAACCCGATAGCCGGGAAACACTGGACCTGCTTAATCAGGCCTATCGTGAACCGCAAGCGCAGGTCATCGGCATTACCGGACCACCGGGTGTGGGTAAATCAACATTAACCAATGCGTTGATCGCCCAATGGCGTGCGCTGGGCCGCACTGTCGGCGTGATTGCGGTCGACCCAAGTTCACGTCGTACCGGCGGGGCATTGTTGGGGGATCGGACCCGTTTCACCACCAACCCGGATGATCAGGGGATTTATGTACGGTCAATGGCGGCGCGTGACCGTTTGGGCGGGTTGGCTGGATTGACGGTATCGGGTATGGTCTTGATGCGCGCCGTTTACGATGTTGTTTTGATCGAAACGGTTGGTGTTGGGCAATCAGAAACCGACATTGTCGGGGTGGCAGATACGGTTTTGTTCTGTGTACAACCGGGCTCCGGCGATAGTTTGCAGTTTATCAAGGCCGGGATTGTTGAAATCCCGCATATTGTGGCGATTACTAAAGCAGATATGGGCGCACCGGCACGCCGGGCCATGGCAGATATGAAAGGTGCCCTTAATCTGGCAGGACGTATGGGGGCAGAACCTTGGGATATCCCGGTTTTGTTGTTATCTTCCATGCGTCAACAAGGGGTCGATGATCTGGTTGCGGCCTTTGATACGCATTTTGAATTTTTAAAAGCGCATGATTTCTTGAGCGGTGCGCGTCACACACAAGCCCGTCAATGGTTGGAAGAGGCTGTTCGCGAAAAGTTTGGGCGTGTGGGCCTCGGTCATGTGGTTGGGGATTTGGACATATCCCCGACAGACTCGCCCTTTGAACGTTTGTATGAAATTTCACAGACATTCCAAGGGCGATGGGGGAATTAACGCGCCCCCCTATTCAATCGTTTTTTTGGCCTGAGCCACTTGTTCTGGCGTTAAGGTGAAAACATCAACGGTGTTTTTACCTTTTTCAATGACTACGGCTTCCAGCGGATTGGTCAGAACAATTGTTTCCTTACCGCTGGTGATGCGCAGTTCGCCATCATCTAGCAGCGCCATTGTTAATTTATCGGCTGTTTGATGTCCCCAAAAATCAGTTCCACGAATGCCGATGGTTGCCAATGGGGTTTGGATGGTAAATGTGCTGCCATCCATTTTATTTAATGCGCCACTAACCATGCGGAAAACACCTTGGCTTAGGGTGAAAAAGGCTTTGCCCGGTTTGTTGGGCTGATAGACCAGTTCATCAATTTCTAAGCTGGAATGATCACCGATATACAACATTGTATTATCAATAAATCGGATTTCTATACGGGAGGCCGCACCTGTCTTAATTGTGTCTTGCCAAAAGACCGGATCATCCTTGCGTTGACTGAAGATGTTATCCAGACGCAAAACCGATGTGGCACCGCTGGCCCGCAAGGTTGTTCCGACAGGTTCATTGGCCCAACCGATGGATGTACAGACGAAAGAAATGAGAAAAGCAAGAAGAAGGACGGAATTTTTCAAGGGGGGATACTCCTGTTCAAGGGGAGGCAAAGATATATTGCTGTAATAAAATTACAAAATTGACCATTTGGTCAAGCGTTTCATTCTAATTTATTCAGAAACTTCGCAAGCCTATTTCTCACGAAAACATGTAATTTCGCCCGTTATGGTGTCAATAAAAATATACGTCATAAGAACGTTAAAACAAGCACCTTAACTTGGTAAATTGGGATTTATATTAGCAATGAATACACGGGAACAATGGGGTTCACGTCTTGGTTTTGTTCTGGCGGCTGCAGGTTCTGCGGTTGGTCTGGGCAATATCTGGAAATTCCCCTATATGACAGGTCAAAATGGCGGTGGTGCTTTTTTGATCATTTATCTGGCTTTGGTTTTCACAATTGGCTTGAGTGTTATGCTCGCTGAATTTGCGGTGGGACGTGCGGCCCAACGTAATCCGATTGGCGCCTTTGCCGTCCTTAAAGGCAAGCTATGGCCTATCGTTGGTTTTTTAGGTGTCTTGGCTGCTTTCCTCATTCTGTCTTTTTACAGTGTGGTCGCTGGCTGGACGATTGCCTATATCGTTAAAATGGCGAGCGGCGCGCTGGTTGGTGGTGCAGATGAACTTGGTGCGGCTTTTGGCGGTTTTATTTCTGATCCGGTGCAACCGATCATTTATCATGCTTTATTCATGGGATTGACGATTGCCGTTGTTTTGGGCGGTGTTCATGACGGGATCGAACGGGCCTGTAAAATTTTGATGCCAATGTTGTTTGTTCTGCTGATTATTTTGATTGGTCGGGCGGTTACATTGCCGGGTGCGGAAAAAGGTTTGGAATTTTTCTTGAAGCCGGACTTTTCCAAAGTCACGGCAGCGACTTTTAACGGTGCGTTGTCACAGGCGTTTTTCTCGTTGTCTATCGGTATGGGCGCGATGATTACTTATGGCTCTTACCTCAATAAAAAAGAGAACCTTGGTAAATCTGCAATCTGGGTTACATCACTGGACTCCGGTGTTGCCGTCTTGGCTGGTTTGCTGATTTTGCCAGCTGTGTTTGCGTTTGGGTTTGACCCTGCAGCAGGTCCGGGGCTGACATTTATTACACTTCCTGCAGTATTTGCACAAATGCCCGGCGGTGTGTTCTTTGGGGTTCTCTTCTTCTTCCTGTTGACCATTGCAGCGCTGACATCTGCTGTTTCTCTGTTGCAGCCGATTGTGTCTTATTTCAGTGATGAGAAAGGCTGGAATTCAAAAGTTGCAGCGATTGTTTTCGGTGTGGTTATTTTTACCTTGGGCATTCCGTCTTCCTTGTCTTTGGGCGTTTGGAGCGATTTCCTCATTATCGGCGAAAAAGGCTTCCTCGATTCCATGGATTATATTGCCTCCAACATCCTCTTACCGGTTGGCGGTATTCTGATTTCTATTTTTGTCGGTTGGGTTATGGCCGACAAAATGAAAGAGGAAGTGACGAACAATGGTGAAAAAACGTTCCCGTTCTTGGGCGCATGGCTCTTCATCTGTCGCTTTGTTGCACCTGTTGCAGTTGCATGGATTTTGGTAAGCGGCCTGTAATTTCGGGTTCTTAACCGACTTTACATTAACACCCCGTTCGAGTTTTATCTCGACGGGGTGTTTTTTTTGACTCAAGGACGATTGGCCTGTTTGTTGAAAGTGAGTGGCATATGATTGAAGGACAGTTTTTGGTATTTCTGGTTGCGATTACGTTGTTGACCATTGCACCGGGTGCAGACACGGTGATGATGACGCGCAATTCCATTCGTGGTGGTTTCAAGGACGGATTTGTGACCAGTGTCGGGATTTGTTCAGGGCTGTTCATACATGCGGCAATTTCTGCGGCAGGAGTGTCCTTGATTTTATTAAGTTCGGCTTATCTGTTCAGTGTGATTAAGCTGTTGGGTGCGGGCTATCTGATCTGGATGGGACTGCAAAGCCTTTTATCAGCCCTTAGAAGTGAGAAGGGTGTTGCAAAGCTGAATGTGGAAGATAAACGTTTTTCGGTTAAACGATCCTTGCGCGAAGGTTTTCTGTCTAATGTTCTAAACCCAAAAACCGCTGTGTTTTATATGGCTTTTTTGCCGCAATTTATTGATCCAGCAGGCAATGCATTTGTGCAAGCGCAAGGATTGGCACTTGTACATATCTTGATTGCGATGGTCTGGCAGTGCTTGATTGCTGCAATCGTTGACCGGGTGAAGGTTTTCTTATCCTCGCCCAAAGTCTTGCGTTGGTTTGATGGCGTTGTCGGTACTTTGTTGATCGGCTTTGGGTTAAAGCTCGCCTTTAACCGGGATTAAACAACAACCGGTGTATGTTTGCGATTGACCAGATAAATCCCAATGCCCACCATCACCATGGCAATCAGCAATGCCGGCGTCATGGGTTCATCCAAAATAAGCCCCCCAGCCAGAACACCGAAAAAAGGTGTTAAGAAGCTGAAGGACGCCAGTTTGGGCGCAGGATAGATACGGATCAGCCAGAACCAGACGATAAAGGTAAAGGTCGCAATCCAGATTGTTTGGTAAGCGACACTTGCAATTGCAACCGGTGTAAAGTGAATGTCGGCTATCGTTTCGCCCGAAACCCAGGCGGCAATGGGCATAATGAGGGCAGAGACAGACAATTGATACAGCAGGGTTTTGCTGGATGATGCTTTTGCCAATGGTCCCATCTTAATGACAACTGTTGTCGCCCCCCATGCAATTGCAGCAACAATAAGCATAAAGTCACCAATCAGCATGTCTTGAGTGGGAAAAGTAAAGGACTCGCCAAACGCGACGAGGATGCCGACAAAGGAACTGAACAAACCGATATATTGCAAACGGGTCAGTTTTTCCGTCGGAATGAAGAATTGCGATCCAAGGGCAACGACAAAAGGTGACATATACAGAAAAATAATGGCACGTGAGGCATTGGTGTATTCCAGACCGAAATAGACCAGCACAAATTCAAATGAAAAAAGCAATCCGGCCGCAATCCCCCACCACAAGGTGCCGTCTTTTTCAAACATTGGTTTACGTCGTAAAAGGACCCATAATCCGATAAGAATCGTCGCCCCACCAGAACGGATGGAGGATTGAACAATGGGGGCAATATCTGCGGCTGAAAGTTTAATCGCGACTTGTTGTAAGCCCCAGCTTGCGCACAGAACTGTCAACAGGATGATCGAAAGCCCATCCAAATGGTTTTTTGTATGGGGCATCAGGCGCTTTCAGGCAGGACCATCCAGTCTGGTTTCTTTGGGGTTAACTTGACACCGTTTGTTGTTAATTCATCTTCAAGTGCATCCAGTTTAAGGGTGGCAAGCGCCATGTTTTGAATGCCGGAATGAATTTCGCCAACAACCTTGTCGCCGGATGTAACCTCGGTTCCCGGTGCCGGGAGGTCGCCCTCAATTATTACAGGAAAGAGGCGCTTTCGGATCAAGGCACGGTATTTGGTGCGTGCGGTCAGTTCTTGGCCCATATAACAGCCTTTTTTCCAATCCACACCGTGTAGTTCGTCAAAACCGTTTTCCAGCAAAATGGATTTTTCAACCGTCATGTCGCGTGCCCCATCGGGCAGGCCCAATTGGATGCGCATTAATTCATAGGTTTCAAAAGGAACAGGCTCGGCATTTTCAATGTCTTGCCCGTTTGGCAATATGGCGCGATATCCGGCTTCTTCCAGACGGGGGTCGGCAAAGACACCGGGTTGAGTTGTTTTATCATCAAAGGCCGCAAATACATCATATTGCGCACTGACATCGGCAATGACGACATTGGCGCGCAGTTTATACATCATCAGCTTTTTCTTAAAGGCAGGCATAGCCTCTGCATCAATGTCCAGCAAGAGGGCATCATTTTCTTGGGCGATGAAAAAATCACAGAGGAACTTACCTTGCGGTGTCAGAAAAGCGGCATAAATTCCATCTGTGGCATTGACCTTGTTGATGTCGTTGGAAATCAGCCCCTGCAAAAAGTCCAGACGGTCTTCACCTTCGATTTTCAAGACGGCGCGGTTGGGAAGTTTGCAGTAAGAAAGGGACATGATTTTAGTTTCCAATATGGGCAGAGGGGATGTTTTTGTAGAAAGTGGGATATTTAATCGAATTTCGCAAGGCTCTTCTCTTTGCAGAATGTAAAAATCGACTTATAACAGCAGATAACGACTGATTATTTTCATCAGGGGATCCTATGCATATCACCATTATTGACGATTCAATCGCCTATGACGGCAACAGCCCGATGATTCAGCCTTTGGGCGGGACGGAAAAAGCCGTGGCTTCACTGGCGCCGGCTTTGGCAAAACGCGGGCACGATGTTTGTGTGATCAACCGTATTGAACAAGGGGCCATGATTGACGGAGTGTCATGGGTGCCGTTTGATGCACCGCGTCCGCCGGAAACGGACGTTGTGATATGCGTGAAGAAACCACAGTTGATGGATGAATTTCCCGATGTGGAAAATAAACTCCTGTGGCTGGCGACCCCCGCAAAAATTTTGAATAAGCCGAAATATCAGGCCTTGATGGAAAAACATAATCCGATTGTTGTTTTCATGGGTGACGCACATTATCGCACGTGGGAACCGTGGAAATATTTCCGCAAAGGGATTGTTACACCAGGCGTGCGTCACGAATATCTGACAGAGGCAGAATGCGCACCGCTTAAGCCGCCACGCGCCATTGTGACAACAAACCCCTTGCATGGACTGGATCGTCTGATTGATTTGTGGACGGATAATATTATGGGGCAAGTCGGCGATGATGCTGAATTGCATATCTATTCAGCGGGCTTGTTTAAGGCGCAAAACGGCGGGGATGTCCCGGATAAATTACGCCCGGTTTTTGACAAGGTGCAAGGCGCGGCAGAACATGGGGTGAAAGTACTGAAGCCTGGTTCGGATTTGGAAATGGCGCAAGCCTATCGTCAAGCCGCGTGCCATATCTATCCCGGTGTGGAAACCGAAATGTATTGTTCCACATTGGCGGAAACACAAGCCATTGGGTTACCTTGTGTCGCCCGTCCTATCGGGGCCTGTTCTGAACGGGTGAAGAACGGGCAGACCGGGTTCCTCGTGCCGGACGTGGAAAGTATGGCGAACGTAACGGTGCATTTGCTGACAAAATCAGCCTCACGCGAGAACATGAGCCGGGATTGCCGTATGATGCAACGCGCGCGTACATGGGATGTGGCGGCGGCAGAATTTGAGGCCCTGTTGTAATGCCCAAATTGTCCGTCCTGATTACAGCCCATAACGAAGAAGATCGTCTGGCAAGTTGTCTGGAAACCTTAAGCTTTGCCGACGAGGTTGTTGTTGTCTGTGATAAGTGCACAGATGCAACCGAAGAAATTGCCCGACGATATACGGATAAAGTGTTCGTCGGGGCGTGGCGTTTGGAAGGTGAACGGCGCAACACGGCAATTTCATATTGCAGCGGGGACTGGGTGTTTGAAATTGATGCCGACGAACATATGACACCTGAACTGGCGGCAGAAATTCGTCAAACCATTGAAACGACCTCTTTTGATTGGCATGAGGTTCTGGTTGATAATTATATCGGGGATCGTTTGGTGCGACATGGTTGGGGGGCATCCTTTGGTAAAGCGGCCTATCCCGGCTTGTTTAAAAAAGGGGTGAAAGAATGGGGGCCGGAACGTCTTCATCCTTCGTTGAAATGGTCGGGCGCAAAGGGGCCGATGTTAAAAGGGCGCATTCAGCATTATGTGGATCGCAATATTTCCGATATGATACGCCGTCTGGATAGTTACAGTACGGCACGGGCGAAGGATTTACGCGAAAGCGGCAAAGTCGGAAGTTTTACAAATAATCTAAGAAGGCTTTTCTCTCGCTTCTTCAAGTGCTATGTGTCACGCAAAGGGTACAAGGAAGGTGGCTATGGGTTTTTAATTGCCTTGTTTGCCGGGATGTATCCGCTTCTCTCTTATCTTAAAGCGACGTTGGAAAAAGAATAATGGCGCGCATTGTATTTGCCGATGACGGCATCGAATTTGATGGTAAAACACTGGAAGAACGTGCCCTTGGCGGGGTGGAATCTTCTGTCATTATGATGATGGAAGAATTTGCCAAGCGGGGGCATGAGGTCATTGTGCGCAATAAATGCAAGGCGCCAATGGTTTATAAAGGGGTGGATTGGGCACCGATTGAAAATGGCCTTCCCGATGAAGCCGACCTTTATATTGCAAACCGGGGTGACAAGCTGATTGATTTGATGCCAAAAGCCAAACGCACAGTATTTTGGACGCATAATCCGTGTCGGTTTATGGTGAAATGGCGCTATCTTAAGAAATTCTGGAAAGTGCGCCCGACGATTGTTTTTATTGGGACGTATCACGCCGATACATTACCAGGATGGGTACCCGATGGGGGGCGCAAGATCATCCCTTATGGAATCCCCGATATGTTTCGTCATGCTGAAGAGCGCATGGTTGCACCGGCACCGAAGGCGGTTTTTACATCGAACCCGTTGCGCGGTTTGGATTGGTTGATGGATCGTTGGGAAAATGAAATTCATCCGCAATCCCCCAAGGCTGAATTGCATGTATTTGGTGGGCCGAGTGTTTACGGATCCGTCGGGGCGGAAAAAGCAACCTTGATGGATCAAATTTTCAAGCGTGCGGAAAGTCTGTCTGATATCGGGATTGTTTTACGGGGGCCGGCCACAAAGCAGCAGTTGATTGAAGAACTGCAAACCGCCCGTATTATGACGTTTCGCGGTGATATTAACGAGACATTTTGTCTGGCAGTGGCCGAAGCGCAAGCCTTGGGGACGCCGACGGTCGTGCAGGATTTCGGATCTATGGCAGAACGGGTCGTGGATGGAAAAACAGGTTATGTCGCCCAAACGGATGAAGTCTTCAGCGCAGGGGCGATTAAGCTGTTAAATGATGATGAACATTGGTTTGAGCAACATAAAAATTGTTTGAAAACACAACGCAGCTGGGGTTGGGAACAAGCCTGTGCTGCATTTGAGGAGCTAATCCCTTAATGCGTATCTTGCAAACGATGGCAGGGGCCGAGTTTGGCGGGGCGGAAGTTTTCTTTACCCGTTTGGCGATTGCCCTGCAAAAGACCAATATTGAGCAACGTGTCATAATTCGTGAAAACACAACTCGTGCGCGCACATTGCGCGAAGGTGGTGTTGATCCCGTCCAACTGCCGTTTGGTGGGGCGTTGGATTTTAAAACGGGATTTGGTATCAAGCGCGAGATTAACAAATTCCAACCCGATATCGTTTTATCGTGGATGAACCGGGCGACAAAAAAAACACCGGCAGGCAAAGGGAAATTTGTCAAGGTTGCGCGTCTTGGCGGGTATTACGATCTGAAATATTATCGTGATTGTGATCATTTGGTCGGCAATACACAGGATATCGTTGATTATTTGGTCAAAGAAGGCTGGCCGCAGGACCGTGCGCATTATTTACCGAACTTCGTCGTGAGCGAACAGGCGGAGCCGGTTTCGCGTATGGATTTGTCCACACCTGAAGATGCGCCCTTGCTTCTTTCCTTGGGGCGCTTACATGAGAATAAGGCATTTGATACCTTGTTACGGGCCATTGCCCGTGTGCCCGGTGTGTATTTGTGGTTGGCAGGTGAAGGGCCTTTGCGCCGTGAGTTGGAATTGTTGGCAGAAGAATTAAGCATTCGTCCACGCGTACGTTTTCTGGGATGGCGCGAAGATACGGCGGCTTTGTTTGCGGCAAGTGATGTGTATATTTGCCCTTCACGTCATGAACCGTTGGGCAATGTGGTTTTGGAAGGTTGGGCGCAAGGTCGCCCGGTGATTGCTGCTGATAGCTTGGGTCCCGGCACCTTGATCACGCATGGTCAAGACGGGGTATTATGCCCGGTCGATGATGTTAAGGCGATGGGGGATGCCATCAAATGGATCTTTGGCGATCAGGAATTTGCCCATAAATTGGCAACAAATGGTTGGAATAAGTTCCAACAGGAATTTACCGAAAAGGTCGTGGTCGATAAATATCTGGAATTTTTTGAGAAGATTACCCGCGCCAAAGACTAAAACATCCGCATGATGCGGCAAAACTAAAAACAGGATAAGACAATATGTGTGGTATTGCAGGCTTTATGACCGTTGATGGGACGTCACCCAGCGATCAGGTGATCGAAGCCTTTACGCGTTGCCTTGCACATCGCGGCCCGGACGGGCACGGCGTTTTTCGTGAAAAAAATGTCGCCTTGGTGCAGACCCGTCTGGCAATTATCGATTTGGAAACGGGCGATCAGCCGATCTTGGATGATAAAGGGAATGTGATCAGCGCGAATGGCGAAGTTTATAATTTCGTTGAACTTCGGGCAAGCTTGCCGGATATGGCAATGAAAACCGCATCGGATTGCGAACCGCCTTTGCATTTGTATGGACGCAAAGGCTTGGCATTCGTTGATGATTTACGCGGTATGTTTGCCATTTCGATTTATGATCGTGAACGCGGTCGCCTTGTTTTAACGCGGGATCCGTTTGGCATCAAACCGCTTTATTATGCCGAAACGCCACGGGGGTTTGCTTTTGCATCCGAACCGCAAGCTTTGATCGGGGCAGGCTTGGTTAAGCCGGAAGTGCGTAACACGGCGCGTGATGCTTTTTTACAATTACAGTTTTCCACCGGACGACACACAATTTTTGAAGGTATTAAACGCGTTTTACCGGGTGAAACACTGGTCGTTGAACGGGGGCTGGTGGTCGAACATCATATTAAATTGGCCCTTCCACCCGGTGCGCCTCGTGCGGTAACGGAAGATGATGCCACGAAAAAGATGGAAGAGGCGCTGGTGAATAGCGTCAAGGTGCATCAACGTGCCGATGTTCCTTATGGATTATTTCTGTCCGGCGGGATCGATTCATCTGCCCTGTTATCCTTAATGGCAGAACTGAACGATAACCCGATTAAGGCTTATACGGCGGGCTTTAGTGGAACAGATGTTCCGGACGAGCGTCAACACGCACGTATGCTGGCGAAAAAAGTCGGGGCAGACCATACGGAAGTCGAATTTGATGAAAATGATTTCCTGAATTTGTTGCCCAAAGTTGCCGAAGCGATTGACGATCCGGTTGCTGATTATGCGGTTTTACCGACCTATAAACTGGCCCGCGAAGCCCGCAAAGACGTAAAAGTCGTGCTGAGTGGGGAAGGTGCGGATGAATTGCTTGGGGGATATGGTCGTTATCGGTCTTATTGCCGTCCGTGGCCTTTGCGTAAACAAATCCGGGGAACGGGTACATTTGACGGGCTTGGGATTTTCAAGCAGGAAATCGGTAAAGATTGGCATAAGGGCATTGATATTGCCGAACGTTATCTCAAGAAATTTGATTTTACTCGTTTGCAACGGGCCCAAGGAATTGATTTAATTGACTGGCTACCCCATGATTTGTTGATCAAGCTGGATCGTTGCCTGATGGCAAATGGCGTTGAAGGACGAACCCCGTTTCTGGACCCGCAGGTGGCAGAGGCCGTTTTCTATTTGCCGGATAGTTTGAAGATTCAGAATAAACTTGGGAAATCCATTCTACGCCATTGGTTAAACCGCCGCTTACCAGAGGCCCAACCGTTTTCTAAAAAGCGTGGGTTTAAGGTGCCGGTGGGACATTGGATTGCCAATCATGGGGCGAAACTCGGCCCAATGGTTGCTGATCAACCCGGTGTGGCGGCGTTTGGTGATCGGGATGCGGTGATTAAACTGTTTAAAACAGAAGGCAAGGAAGAAGGCTTTGCCGCCTGGACTTTGTTGTTTTATGCTTTATGGCATCAACGCCATATATTGGAATTAAAAACAGACGGGGATGTGTTTGAAGCCCTGTCTTTGACATAACTTGTTAGGAGACAACCATGTACGATATGATCCTCAAAGGCGGCATCTGTGCCACATTGGCGGGTATCGTGAAAACCGATGTTGCCATCAAAAATGGGAAAATCGCCGCAATTGGTGATATCGATGTCTCCAAGGCTGAACAGGTAATGGATGTCACAGGCCTGCATGTTCTGCCCGGCGTAATTGACAGCCAGGTGCATTTTCGTGAACCCGGTCTGGAACATAAAGAAGACTTGGCTACTGGTACGGCTGGGGCCGCGTTGGGTGGGGTGACGGCTGTTTTTGAAATGCCGAACACCAAACCGTCGACCATTACGGCAAAAGATATGGCGGATAAATGCCGCCGGGCCAAGGACCGCGTCTGGACAGACATTGCCTTTTTCGTTGGGGCTGCGGCTGAAAATGTTGAAAACTTGCCCGAACTGGAACGCCAACAAGGGGTGTCCGGTGTTAAAATCTTTATGGGCAGTTCCACAGGCAGTCTACTTGTAAAAGATGATGCGACCCTTGCACGTGTGCTGGCGTCCGGTAATCGCCGAGTTGCTGTTCATTGTGAAGATGAAGACCGTTTGGAAGAACGTTTTGAACTGGTGCGCGGTGGTGCGCCAGTTTCCATGCACGCCCAATGGCGTGATGCTGAAACAGCGGTACGTGCGACCACACGTTTGTTGAAGATCGCCAAAGGTGTGAAACGCCGTGTCCATATTTTACATGTGACAACGGCTGATGAAATGGAAATTTTGCCGCAATATCGTGACATTGCAACGGTGGAATGTACCCCGCAGCATTTAACGTTAAATGACGAAGCCTATGATCGCATCGGCACACGTGCGCAGATGAACCCGCCGATCCGTTCCCAACATCATGTGGATGCATTGTGGGAAGCGGTAAATCAAGGGGTGGTGGATTGTATTGGGTCCGATCACGCCCCACATACTTTGGAAGAAAAAGCCGCAGCTTACCCCAATAGCCCGTCAGGGATGACGGGGGTTCAAACGCTGGTGCCGATTATGTTGAACCACGTTAATCAAGGGCGTTTGAGTCTGGAGCGGTTTGTCGATCTGACAAGTGCGGGTCCGTGTCGCATTTATAATGTGGCAGCCAAGGGGCGTATTGCCAAAGGATATGATGCAGATTTTACCATCGTTGACTTGAAGGCAGAACGCACCATTACAGATAAGTGGATTGCGTCGCGTTGCGGATGGACCCCATATGACGGCATGAAAGTAACGGGTTGGCCGATGTCAACCATTGTACGCGGGAATGTTGTTATGCATGAAGGCGAATTGATCGGTGATCCATTGGGGACGGCAGTGCGCTTTGCTGAATGCCTGTAAAAGGACGATGTATGGAAGAGAATAAAGCGGAAGTTCAACAGTTCGAACGTCAAAAAATCGCCAAGGGTCGCCGCATTTTTAATGAAGGTGAACACGGTGATTATGCCTATATTGTTGAGACGGGCGAAATAGGCATCTATAAAATGATCGATGGCAGCGAAGTCGAGCTGACGGTGGTGCATCCCGGCGAAATCTTTGGTGAAGTTGCCGTTCTGGATGGGCGCGAACGCATGGCCTCGGCGATTGCAACGATGGAGTCTACTTTGATCGTTGTCTCGCCCGCCGCTTTGGAAGAACGGATTGAAAAAAGCGATAAATTTGTCAAAACTCTTTTACAGATTTTTATGACCAACCTGCGTGAAACGCACAAAACGTATAAAAATCCGAAACATAGTTTTGAAGGTCATATCAAATCGTTGAACCGGACCCTGAATGCTATGCGCGAACTGGTAACCATGACCGAGATGAATGACTTTAGGGAAGAAGTTGAACCTCATCTGGTGAATATTCGACGTGAATGTGATAAGCTTTATAAGCTGTCGCAAAAATATAGGGAAAAAATAAAAGGTTAGAGAATTTATTAACCTTTTTCGCTCTATAAACACACAGTTGGGAATGTGTCCCGACGATGAACCGTAAGAGTTAAGAGGCGCTTATGGCGGACGATGAAGACGATGACGATCTCTCCGTAGATTGGGGAGCGGCACTGGCAGAAGACCACAATGCACCGTCTATGGATGAAGACATGGACATGGCGGCAGCGTTGGCGGAAATTGAGGCTGAAGAAGCCCAAAAAGCAGCTGGTGGCGGTGGAAATGGCGGCGAAAGTGGCGCGACCTTGGGTGGTGCCCTTGGTTATAGTGAATCTATGGATGCCGTTTACGATGTCGAAGTCAGTATTCGTGCTGTTCTCGGTATGGCAGTGATGCCGATGAGCCAGATCCTGAAACTGGGCCGTGGGGCCGTGGTGGAACTGGATCGTGGTGTCGGCGACCCGATTGATGTCTTTTCCTCGGATCAAAAGATCGCAGAAGGGGAAGTCGTTGTCGTTGAGGATAAGCTGGCTGTAAGCATCGGGGATATTATGAGGTCGAAGCGAAGCCGATGAAAACCGAAACAGATATCTATAAAACAGCCAATCAGGTCATTGAGAAATTTGGTGACGAAGCCGCCCTATATGCCGCAATTCGGGGCGATGAGTTTCAGCGTTTAGGCAATCAGGAAGGCGAAGTCCTGTGGCGCCGCATTACCCGTGCTGTCGAAATCCTATTGACGAAAGAACGCCCGAAAAGTGCTGTTCTGCATTAGGGTACGAACGTATAAAATTTCCTGTGGCAATAAGCAATGTTGTCATCCCCGACCTTGATCGGGGATCCATTTGATTGGAAAGTTACCCAAAACACGTTGTCAGAAGCCAGGCATACCCTCTCCAGATAAAGAGAGGGTATGTTTTTATAGGCCTTCTATTGCGCTTCTTTCACCAAAACATTCAGGTGATAGTCTCGAGAGCCCAGTAAATTGTTGATACAGGTCAGGCGTTTAAAATAATGACCGACGCTGAGTTCATCGGTGACACCCATGCCGCCGTGCAATTGAACGGCTTGTTGACCGACGAACCGTGCTGCATTGCCGATGCGAACCTTTAACATGGCGCAGGCCCGTTCAAAACCTTCTGCATTTTCTGCGGTTTCAATGGCTGCATAGTAAAGCATGGATTTGGCTTGTTCCTTTTCCATGAACATATCGGCAGTACGGTGTTGTAAAGCTTGAAACTTGCCAATGGGGGCGCTGAATTGTTCCCGTACGCCTAAATATTCAGCGGTCAATTCGACCAGTTTTTCCATGATGCCGACGGCTTCGCCGGATAGATTGACGATCCCTTCCAACAGAACACGATGAACCGCGTCATAGGCTTGGTCCAGTTCCCCGATAACCGTGGTTTCGTCAAGGTTGACATTGTCAAAAGTAATGTCGGCGGCGCGCAGGCCGTCATTTGTTTCATAGCCCTTGATCGTCACGCCAGCTGTATCGGGGGTGAGGTTAAAAACACTCAGTCCGTTCTTATCACCATTTTGACCGGAGGTCCGGGCAACCACTAACAACATGTCGGCGTTTTGTGCGTCCAGAACCACAGACTTCTTACCGTTTAACACAAAGCCGTTATTGCTTTTTTGTGCTGTGGTGCGCATTTGTGTCAGATCAAAGGGGGCATGGCCTTCACTATGGGCGAGGGTAAGTTTTTGTGTCCCGGCAATGACATTTTCCAGAATGTTTTCTTTTTGATCATCACGAGCAAACTTGTTGATTAGGTTGCCCCCCAGTAAGGCCGTGGCGAAATAAGGTTCGACAACCAGGCCTTTTCCTAGTTCTTCCTGTAAGATGATCGTATCCAGAACGCTGCCGCCAATACCGCCGAAATCTTCGTCTACAGGCAGGGCAAGCCAACCAAGTTCTGCGAAGAGTTCCCAGTTTTTCTGGCTATAGCCCGTCTCGCTTTTGCTCAGCTTGCGGCGGGTTTCAAAGTCATATTCTTTCTGAATGAATTTGGATGCACTTTCGCGCATCATTTCCTGAATGTCGTTAAGAGAAAAATCCATGATCCGTCCTCTCCCTATAGCCCAAGCACTTGCTTGGAAATAATGTTTTTCTGAATTTCGTTGGTACCGCCATAAATGCTGACTTTACGATTGTTGTAATAAGTCGCACTGGTTTTTGCCGCAAATTGCGGGCCGACAGGTGTATCATTAAATCCGACGCGATACTGATCCGGGACATAGGGCAGGGCGTAAATGCCTGCAACCTCGACAAACAATTCGTTCAAGAACTGCATAATCTCTGTCCCTTTGATTTTCAGGATCGAGGATTCCGGCCCCGGTGCCTTGCCCGTGGAAACAGCGGATAAAACACGAAGTTCAGTATATTCAAGGGCTTTGAGTTCGATTTCAGCTTCGATCAAACGGGTCATGAAAACGGTGTTTTCTTTCATATTGACCAGTTCATCGTTCTGGGCATCGACCATTCGTTTCAGCGATGCCAGCAGGGCTTTGGACTCTGCCACGCGTGCAATGCCGGTGCGTTCATGGGTCAATAACACCTTGGCATAAGTCCAGCCTTTGCCTTCTTCCCCGATCAGGTTTTCTGCCGGGACACGAACATCTTCAAAGTGGACTTCGTTGACTTCATGGGTACCGTCGATAGTAATGATGGGATGAACACTGACCCCCGGTGTTTTCATGTCAATCAGCAGGAAACTGATGCCTTGCTGTTTTTTACCCGTGTCGTCGGTCCGCACAAGGCAGAAAATCCAGTCGGCATGCTGACCCAATGTGGTCCACGTTTTTGTTCCGTTCACGATGAAATCGTCACCGTCACGTACTGCCTTGGTTTTGAGGGAGGCCAGATCAGAACCCGCGTTTGGTTCGGAATAACCCTGACACCACCAGACGTTGGAGGCCAGAATATCGGGCAAAAAACGTTTTTTCTGTTCTTCATTTCCATAAGTAAAGATAACCGGGGCAACCATTGTTAAACCAAAGGGGATAATGCGTGGTGCATTGGCCTTGGCTGCTTCATTTGCGTAAATGTATTTTTGTGTGGCGCTCCAACCTGTGCCGCCATGTTCAACCGGCCAGTTGATCCCGGCCCAGCCTTTGGCGTGCAGGGCCTTTTGCCAGCGAACGTGATCGTCTTTGCTCAGGTAAATGCCTTTGGCTTGTTTTTCCTTGATGTCTTTGGGAAATTCGTTGGCAAAGAAATCCTGTACTTCTTTGCGAAAGGCCAATTCCTCGTCTGTTAAATGAATATTCATTGTGTCACCATTTTCAGTAAATAGATCATTGTTATTTCAGGGTTTCTTTGCGTGCGGTTTTAGATGCATCCGATTGCAAAAGCCGGTTAAAGGTGATGGCTTCGGCTTCGATTTGATCTGCGGTCGCATCTTGCAAGTGGGCTTTCATCAGGCGCTTGGTTTCCATTAGGGCCTGTGGGTTCTGTTGAACCAGCTTTTGAGCTTGTTCCCAGACAAAATCATGAATGTCATCTGGGGGAAGGATGCGATTGACAATGCCGTGCTCTTTGGCGTCTTCCGGGGTGAAATAATCACCTAACAAGAAAAGCTCACTTGCGGCGCGATGCCCGGCTTTTTGCGGTAATAACAAGGTGGAACCGGCTTCCGGGCAAATCCCCAGATTGACAAAAGGTAGGCGCAGACGGGCGTTGCTGGCGGCATAAACCAGATCACAATGCAGCAGCAACGTGACGCCGATCCCGATTGCCAGACCTTCGACCTGCGCAATAAGTGGTTTTTTGACGCGATGTAGGGTTCTCAGGAAGAGGTGACCTTTTGACGGCCCATTTTTAGGACGATTGTTGAAATCACCAAGGTCGTTTCCTGCGGTAAAAACATTTCCTTTGCCCCGGATCAGGACAACGCGCACATCCGTGTTGGCATCACCATCTTCCAACATGGTGCGCAGCCGGGTATACATATCGTTGTTAATCGCATTTTTTTTATCAACACGGTCCAATTCAATGATTTGAACGTGATCTTGAACGTGGGTTTTGATGAATTGCTCACTCATTGGCTTACCTTCCCGTCAAAATGTTCAAGGCGGGACAAGGCGGCTTGGTATTCGTCTTTCAGCGTTGCGATGATATTGGCAAGCGATGTGATTTTGTCGGTCATGCCTAAACTTTGTCCGGCGGAAAGCACTCCTTTGGTGACATCCCCTGTTTCGTATGCTGTTTTGCCGATTTTGCCGGCCACGTGAGGCAAAAGCATTTCAATCGTGATATCACTTTGTTCGCGTTCAATCGCCTGTACATAGTCAGTGGTATGGTTTTTAAAAGCACGAACCGTGTTGCGAATACTGCGCATGATCAATGCCGTGTCGCTTTCAGAAGCATGGATCAATGCTTTTTTATAATCAGGATGCGCCCAGATTTCTTCAGCAACCAAAAAACGAGTGCCGATGACAACTCCGCTGGCCCCCATTGATAAGGCGGCGACGATTTGGGCGCCGTGCCCGATCCCACCACCGATAAAATAAGGGATATTCAATCGTTTCAGGGCGAGAATGGAATTCACCATACTGCCGATCATTTCTTCACCCGGATGACCGCCGCATTCCGCCCCGACAATTGAAACGGCGTCAACACCGATTTGCTGGGCCTTTTGTGCATATTTAACAGCCGGTACCTTATGAATAATTTTAACACCCGCATCTTTGAGCAAGCGGACATCGGGTTCCGGGTTACGACCGGAGGTTTCCACGACCTGAACACCTTCATCAATAATCAGACGAAAGACATCTTCGGTTTTTTCCCCGGGGACCAGTTTGGGCAACATGGAGACATTGACCCCGAAAGGTGCCCCGTTGCTTTGTTGGCGACATTTGCGAATTTCGTGACGCAAATCGCCTTCGTCAGGGAAGCTTGCGGCGGTGATAAATCCTAAAATACCGGCACGGGCACACGCGCTGACGTAATTGGCATCGGACAACCACATCAAACCACCGGCGAGTATCGGGAACTTCAGTCCGAATGTTTTAATGAGATAATCCTGACGTGAAGGTATCGGCGTGTTCATCATTGCGTGCTTTCTTCCCAGTCACTCAGGCTTGTGTTTGTTTCAAGCAGATTTTGCAGCAGTTTTGATGGTGTCCAATAAAGATCACCGTAGCTTTCGCGATAGGCGCAAATATCTTCATAGACTTTGTTCAAGCCACGGGTTTGCGCAAAGAACATCGGGCCACCGCGATATTTGGGGAAGCCGTAGCCAAAGCAATAGACGACATCAATATCACTGGCACGCTGGGCAATGCCTTCTTCTAAAATCTTGAACCCTTCATTAATCAAGGCCAGCGACAAACGGTTGAGGACTTCTTCATCACTCATAGTTTTGCGCGTAACGCCAAATGCAGCGGCCTCACGTTCAATGATATCATTGACGCTGGGGTCTGCCGTGCGGGCCTTGGTTTCCGGATCGTAGATATAATAACCGGAACCGGATTTCTGACCGATCCGACCCATTTCAAACAAGACATTGGGAATGCGATAACTTTTGGGGTCACCTTTTTGTTCATCACTTAAGGCTTGGCGGGCCTTGTAACTGATATCCAACCCGGCAAGGTCGGCAACCATTAACGGCCCCATTGCCATGCCCCAATCCATCATGACTTTGTCGATTTGTTCTGGACTTGCCCCTTCAATCAGGCACATTTGAACTTCACGTTGATACTGACGCAACATGCGATTGCCGATAAAGCCGTAACAGACACGGGCCTGAACCGGGACTTTCTTGATTTTACGAGCAAGGGCCATTGCGCTGGCCATGACATCGTCCGCCGTTTCATCAGCGCGTACGATTTCCAGCAATTTCATAATGTGTGCGGGGCTGAAGAAATGCAAACCGATCACATCTTGGGGGCGCTTGGTAAATTGGGCGATTTCATTGATATCGAGATAAGACGTATTAGTTGCCAAAATCGCACCGTCTTTACAGACTTGATCAAGTTTGGTGAATACGTCTTTTTTAACCTCAATACTTTCAAAAACGGCTTCGATGACCAGATCGACATTTTTCAAGTCATTGTAATCCGTTGTGCCGCTGATCAAGGCAATCCGCTTTTCGCTTTCTTCTGGGCTGATGCGGTTTTTTGCCGCCATTGAACGGTAAATTTTGACGACATTGGCAAGGCCTTTGTTTAATGCGTCATCGTTGATTTCCAGCATTTTAACTGGAATGCCTGCGTTGGCAAAATTCATGGCGATACCGCCACCCATCAGTCCTGCACCGATAATGGCAATGGACTGGATGTCGCGGGTGGCGGTATCTCTGGGGAGATCTTTAATCTTGGCAGCTTGTCGTTCGGCAAAGAAAATATGGCGCAGTCCGGCAGATTGATCGGAGGCACGACATTGCAGGAAGGCACCGCGTTCTATTTTCATACCATCGGTAAAGTTTTCTTTTGTGGCGGCTTCTACACAATCGACAATCAATTGGGGAGCGTTTTGATTGCGTAACTTCTTTGCATATGTTTTGCGATATTCATCAAAGATCGCGCCATTAAAGCTATTTCTATCGATTTCTTGTTCGCTGGCACGGCGCAAAGGTGCCTTCTGAGCAACCAATTCTTTGGTGTAGGCCAAGGCCTGAGTTTTGAGGTCACCTTCTGCAAAAACGTGATCAATAAGATGGTCCTCAAGGGCGGTTGATGCTGAAATTGGTTTACCGGATAAAATCAGGTCCAATGCCACTTTTACACCTGCCAGACGTGGTGTGCGTTGTGTGCCGCCCGCACCGGGAAGCAGTCCAAGGTTAACTTCGGGCAGTCCGACCTTGGCACTGGCAAGGGCGCAACGATAATGACAGGATAAGGCTGTTTCAAATCCCCCGCCAAGGGCTTGACCGTGCAGGGCCGCAACGATCAGTTTATCTGATTGTTCGAGCGTATTGAGGACATCAGGCAGAAAAGGTTCTTGCGGTGGTTTGCCAAATTCGGAAATATCCGCGCCTGCGATAAATGTTTTGCCTGTGCAAATCAGCAACAAGGCGTCGCTTTCATCATTTTGGGCCTGAAGAACGGTTTCAACCAAACCGACACGCACCGCATGGGACAGGGCATTGACTGGCGGATTGTCGATGGTAATGATGCCGATATTTTCAATAATTTCGTAACTGACGGGGGACATGAAACTTGCTCTCACTTATTGGTTTTACGCAAATGCGTCGTTGCAGGTTGTGTCAGCCTGCTCTAAACACGTTCAACAACAACGGCGATACCTTGGCCGATACCGATACACATGGTCGCCAAGCCGTAACGACCATTTGTGCGTTCCAGTTGGCGTACAGCCGCCCACAAAATGCGCGCACCACTGGCGCCTAAGGGGTGACCGATGGCAATGGCACCCCCATTGGGGTTGATACGTGGATCATTATAGGAAAGACCCAGTTGGTTTAAACAGCCCAAGGCTTGTGTCGCAAAGGCTTCGTTGAATTCCATGACATCAAGATCGTTAAGCGTCAGGCCTGCGCGTGCCAGTGCTTTTTGTGTCGCACCGACCGGACCAAGCCCCATAACCCGTGGGGGCACACCGACGATTGCCGAACTGACAATCCGGGCACGTGGTTTTACGCCGCTTTTCTCACCAATAGCTTGGCTGCCGATCAGGACTGCGCTGGCCCCGTCATTGATGCCGGAGGCATTACCGGCTGTGACCACGCCATCGGCAAACAGAGCGCGTAGTTTTTGTAAGGACGCGATATCACTGTTCGGGCGGGGGTGTTCGTCTTCGCTGATAATGACTTCGCCTTTTTTGCGACCCATATAAACAGGGATTGGAATAATCTCGTCGTTATAATAACCGTCTTTGCGCGCAGCTTCGTATTTGAGTTGGGAAGCAAGTGCAAAGGCATCGCTTTCTTCGCGAGTGATCCCAAGATCATGGGCGATATTGTCGGCGGTTTCGGGCATGGAGTGAGCGCCGAACTGTTCCAGATGTTTGGGGTTGCTGAACCGTGCGCCCATTGTTGTATCGGCAATGGTTTGCTGGCGATCAAAAGCAGATTGTGCCTTGGACAGGACCAACGGGGCCCGGCTCATGGCTTCTACGCCACAGGCAACGAATAGTTCACCTTCCCCGACTTTAACGCAACGTGCGGCATCCGCAACAGAGGCCAGACTGGATCCGCACAGGCGATTAAGCGTGATGCCACCTGTTTCCATCGGCAGACCGGATAGAAGACCGGCAAAACGTGCCACGTTGCGGCTGTCTTCACCAGCTTGATTGGTACAACCCGCGATAACGTCTTCGTAGTCCTTTAAGTCAAAATTGTTTCTGTTGATCAAAGTTTTGATGACATGGGCGAGCATGTCATCAGGACGCAAAGAAGATAATGCCCCGCCATGTCTGCCAAACGCCGTTCTGCCACCGTCATATATATATGCATTAGTCATTAAAGGACTCCAAATTAGTTTCGCATTGCGAAATAAAATTCCGAAAACAAGATATAGATAATTCATATCATCTAAAATTGTCTATATATTTTTTCAAAAAAAGAACATTTTAATGTAAAAAATAAACCATATATTCCGCTATGCGGTATTTATTTTTGTTTACAGCATATGTAAAGGTGAGATAAAACGCCTTTAGAAGATGTTTAAAAGTTGCGCGAATATTGAAGGAAAAGCGTAAGATGAATAATAACGAGAAAGTTTTAGGTCAGGATGTAGAGGAGGTTATTGCCGCGCTTCCTCAACGCGTGAGCCATAAAATCTGGGAATGGATTGAAAAGAAGCCGACCCGCGATGCGGTCAGCGATCCGAAAAAACAGTGGACCTATGCGGATCTGGGAAATGCGATTAAAAGCGCGCGCGCGCATCTGGAAGCACACGGCGTGATTGCTGGTGATCGTCTAATGGTGGTGATTGAAAACTGCTGCGCTGTGTTGGCCTTTATGCTTGCTGCCAGTGATATGGATGTGTGGGTTTCTGTGGTCAATGCACGTATGTCCAATGCAGAACTTGACGGTATTCGCCAAGATTGTGATCCGAAACATCTGATTTGTTTTGTTGATTATTCCAAAGATGCGCAGCGTTATGGGGACTTCATTGGTTGTAAGATGGTTGAGGACGACCTGCTTGGCACCTTGATGTGTCAAACCTATCCCGATTCCAAGGCTGAAGCCGTGGAGGCATCTGCTGCAGAACAGGTTTTTGCGATGATTTATACCTCTGGAACCACAGGGAAGCCCAAAGGGGTGATGCTGACCCATCGTAATATCGGTTTTATTGCGACAGTTTCAGGGGCTTTGCGCGGTTTGGAACAAATGGACCGTGTTTATGTGGTTTTGCCAATTTCGCATGTGTTTGGTTTGGCTTCGACCTGTATGGGCAGTTTATTTGCCGGGGCAACCTTGTTTATGGAAACCCGTTTTGATGTCGAAATTTGCCTGAATGCCTTGCGCGACAAGAAAATCACCGTGATGCAAGGCGTGCCGCCAATGTATTCCATGTTGATCGAAGGTCTAAAAAATCATGGCTTGAAAGCCGATGACCTGTTCTTGCGTTATATGTCGGCAGGCGGGGCACCTTTGGACCCGGAAACCAAAACAATTACGGAAAATTTCTTTGGTCGTCCCTTGCATAATGGCTATGGGTTAACAGAAGCCAGCCCGACGATTTCCCAAGTTCGATTAAATGAGAATTTACAAACGTGTTCCGTTGGCAAGCCGATCCCAGGCCAAGAAATAAAGTTAATGAAAACGCCTGATGAAGAAGTTAAGGATGGCGAAACCGGTGAATTGTGGGTACGTGGCCCCAATGTGATGAAAGGTTATTTCAGAAAGCCGGAAGAAACGGCTGCCGTTTTGACTGATCAGGGCTGGTTCAATACGCAGGACTTGGCGCGTCAAGATGAAGATGGCAATCTGTTTATTGTTGGTCGCACCAAAGAAATGATCGTGCGTTCCGGTTTTAACGTTTATCCGGCAGAGGTCGAAGCAACGTTGAATTCCCATGAAGGGATTATTCAGTCAGCTGTTGTCGGTGTAGAAGTGCAAGGAAATGAAGAGGTTCATGCCTTTGTTCAGGTTCCGCGCAAAAGCACCTTAAGCGAAGCTGAGATAAAAGCATTTTGCAAGGAACGGTTGACCGCGTATAAAAGACCGTCCTCAATAACAATTCTCTATGAATTGCCAGCCAGTTCCACCGGTAAAATTTTGAAACATCACCTGAAGGAAATGGCGACGGCACAACAAGCCGCTGGTTAAGAATGTCCTATGTGAATGCCTTTCTGCTTCTTTTAACCTTGTGTTCGACCATTGTGTTTAAAACACAGGGGATCGGGGAAATGCTATACGTTGCGTCTGCTGCGGTTTTGATTTTTCTCGCGCTGACTTGGCAGAAGGTTTCACGGCCCGGTAAAATCTTTATTGCGATCAATATCGTGATGTTGGCGTTGTTTTGGGGGGATGGGGTTGATCGCGCTATTGTGGAACAAGGCTTTTCGCGCGTTATCCTGTTTTCAACGTTTCTGATTGCGTTGGTTTTTTTACGGGTGGCGGCGAAACGGTCTTTAATCATTTCGCGCTGTGGTAATTTTTTGATTAACCAGAAACCGGGCAAACGTTATGCCGTACTGTCTTATGGCAGTTGCTTGCTTAGTGCGATTTTAAGCTTTGGTGCCTTAAACCTGATCGGACAAGTAATTGCCAATGGCAATACATTGGAAGCGGCCAAAGGTGATAGCCGTATTCATCTGATCAGGTTGCAACGCATGGTCCTTGCCATGTTGCGGGGCTTTTCGACTTTACCCTTATCGTCGCCCTTTTCCATTTCTATGGCGTTGGTGTTATCGATTATTCCATCACTGGAATGGCAATCACTCATTCCGTTGTCCCTTGTCTTTGCTATTGTGTTGATCGGACTGGGCTGGATCATGGATTATCGTGCTTATCCGCCACCAAAGTCCGGGACAGGATTGATTGCCGGACAACGAAAGAATTTTCAAGCTGTTCTGGCTTTTATAGTGATCGTTCTGTGCTTGTTTGGCCTTTCCGGCGGGCTGAGTATGTATATGGGCTATGGTTTGCCGACATCAATTTTATTGGTCAGTCCGCTGTTTGGCCTCGTTTGGTTTTTGATCGAAGGGGGCTTATCCGATTTCGGTTTGAAATCGGTATCCATGCAGTTTTCCCAAAATCTGGGACAAGAATTAAACGCTATGTCGTCTGAGGTTGCGGTAATCGGCGGGGCGAGCTTTACCGGATCGTTGGTGGCAGCGATTATTCCGGCTGACCTTGTACAGTCTTTGACGGGGGCTATGGGGCTGGAAGGGTTTGCCTTGGCGGTTTTTTGCGCATTGATGGTAACCGGTACCAGTATTGTCGGGGTAAGCCCGTTTGTGTCCGTGACCATTTTGGCTTCGACATTTGCTAATGCAGTAGCTTTTGGCTTGTCACCTTATGTTTTGGCGCTCAGTCTGTTGATCGGTTGGGCAATGGCGTTGAATGTTTCACCTTTGACGATTTCAACAATTTTAATCGGGCGCATTCTGGATTGTCGCCCGCGTGACATCACACTGGTTTGGAACCTGCGTTATTGTTGTGTGGCGTTGAGTGCCGTCATTGCTATTTTGTATGTTTTCCATCTGATATACGATTAAGGCGCAAACTTGTTTTATCGTTTGCGCCCTGTTGATCGTTTAGGCTTGTTTGAGCCGCACTAAACCTTCTTGAGAGGTGCTGGCAACATGGCGCCCATCGTGGGTGTAGAACTTACCGAAATTAAGCCCACGTGCGCGCCCGGACCAAATTCCGCTATGTTGATAGAATAACCATTCATCCGCACGAAAATCATCATGGAACCAGATGGAGTGATCTAGACTGGTTCCTTGTACGTTCGGTGTATTGAAGGTCAATCCATGCGGGCGTAAAGAAGCGGCGTAGAGGAAAGAGTCGGAAAAATAACCAAGTAAAGTTTGGTGAAGGCGGGGATCATCGCCAATCCGTCCCTTGGTTTTAATCCATACGCCTGTTTCCGGCGATGTGGGGGTCGGGTCAAACCAATCTATCGGCCCTGTATGGCGGACATCATTGGGGCGGAATGTGATCTTACGATGTGGGTTTTCTTGAATGACAGGGTGAGTGTTCCAACGTTCAGCCTCTTCCATAAAGTTTTCCGGCGCATCAACGCGGGGCATGTCTTTTTGAAAAGTCAGGCCGTCTTCAATGCGATGAAAGGAAAAGGTTGCGCTGTACAAGACATGACCTTCCTGTGTGACGCTGACTTGACGTGTGCAAAATGATTTACCGTCACGGACCCGATCCACATGAAAATGAAACGGCAGGTCCGTTTGTCCGCGATTGAGGAAATAGGAGTGTAAAGAATGCAGGGATTTGTCAGGGGCCACTTCTTGTTGGGCAGCACTGATGGCTTGCGCGACAATTTGACCGCCGAAGATATGGTTGGGGATGGCAGGGATATAGTGCCCGACGTAATGGCCTTGGGCAGTTTTTTCCAGGGACAAGGCGTCTAGAAGCACCATGAGGTCTTCGGTCATGTGATCCTCATTTATGTATAATTAGGGGGGGAGGCGACCTTATTTAATTTAAGTTACAGGCCGCTGTTCATAATATCGCTGGCAACGTGGATCAGGCGTGGCCCAATGACGTTGAGCAGAGTATCGGTGGAAATCACATAGCTTGGACCACCGCAACTGATACAGAAAATTTTGTTTTCCGATAGCTTCAAGGGTACGGCAACTGTATTGATATTACGATCCCAATCACCGAACGAACGGGTGAAACCCAGCGTGCGATAGCTTTCCAGCGAATCCTGAATGCTATTTTCAACATTCGGCCAATCCTTACCGTGAATGTCAGCAAGCTGCGGGAGAATCTGATTGCGCTTTTCTTCCGGGATGGCTGCCAGATAGGATCGACCAATCGCTGATTTTCCCATAGGCAATTTACTACCGATATCAACAAGAACGGATTTCAGTTGGTCGCCACGGCAATATTCAACAAAAATCATTTCGTTTTGAACATTGGTCGCAAGTCCGATATTGACGTTGAACTCGCGGGCAAGTTCCAACATATGGGGTTTGGCGATTTGACGAATACGCAGATTGGCGGTGTAGGCATGCCCCAGTGTCAGGTTGGTTGCGCCCAACTCGTATTTCTCATTGCGTTCAGAATAGACCAGATAGCCCAGTTGGGTCAGGGTATAGGTCATACGTGATACGGTGGGTTTAGGCAGGCCGGTGATGGAGGCAATATCCTGATTCCCAAGTGGACCCGACATTTTGTCAAACGCGCTGAGGATTCGCAGGCCGCGGGACAAAGCTTCTACAAATTTTCTGTCTTTTGTTTGTTCTGTATCGGTCATTTTGATCTTCTTGGGATGGAAAACGTGAATTTATAATAGCTTGTAAGATACATCAATGGGGTAACTCTGTTAATAGGTGTTGAACTATCTAGTCTAAAAATAACCATATTTTGTAAAATAATGCAATATAAATTTCGCTATGCGGAATTAAATTTTAATATTTGACATATAAATTTCATTTAAATATAAGGAATGACAACTTGCTTCCATTCAAATGTCGAATTGCGTCGCGAGAGTAGTAAAAACACAAACAGGTTGAGGCGAACATGAAGTTTTTAAGTCTTTCCGGATTTATCGGTTGTGCACTGGGGTTGGCATTAGGTGTCGGTTTTTCCGGCCCGGCTCATTCGGCAAATTTCGTTATTGGGGAACATACACCGCTGAGCGGTAAACTCGCACGTGTTGGTACGGGTTCCCACCGTGGTGTTATGACAGGTATCAAGGTGCTGAATGATAAATATGCAGGTCAGCATACATTCGAACTTAAAACCATTGATGATGAAAGCTCCCCCGCAAAAGCTGTCAGTGCCGTTGAGAAACTGGCAAGTGAAGGTGTGATTGCCTTTAGTGGTGGTTACGCATCTGGCGTTATTGGTCCGGCGTCTGAAGCCGCGAATAAGGCGAACATTCCTTATATTACCTTTGGCGGTGTTGCGACGGCTTTGTCAAAGCGTGGTCACGAAGGGTTCTTCCGTATCAATAGTGCGGCGGGTTACGGTAAGGCTATTGTCGGTTTGGTCGATGAGATGGGCCTGAAAAGCATTTCAATCGCTTATTCCAATAAAGAAGCCACACACAAAATGGCAGGCTATATTGAGAAGAAGTTAAGTGAAAAAGGGCTGAAAGTCTCCACGCACGAATATGATGCCCATGTTAAAGATTTTAAATCCATCGTAAATAAAATCAAACTGCGTGATCGTTCCGAAGCCATCCTCATGGTTGGGTATGAAAGTGAATATGTTGGTATCTTGCGGGCGGCAAAATTATTGAAACCCGATGTAAAAGCCATGATCGGTGTTTGGTCCTTGGCGACTGGCAAGATGGCGAAAGAATTCCCGGATTTGATGGAAAATGTGTATGGGACAGCGATGTTACCGTTTCCGGTTTCTTTCAATTCGCCAAAACAAAAACTCTTCTACGAGGCATTTAAAGCCAACTTCAAAGATGAACCGAGCTATCTGGAACAATTCGGATACGTTCAAACCCGCTTACTAGGCGAAGCCATTGTGCGTGCGTTTGATAAAAATGAGTTGAACCTGAAAGGTATTGCAGAGGAACTGCGCAAGACGGATGAAGAAACCATCTCTGGTCGAGTTCGTTTTGATGAATATGGCGACAACCCGGAATTTGTCCAGCGTGTCGGTCAGCATCAAAAAGGGACCATTCCACTTGTTTGGCCTGCGGCTTCGAAGACAGGCGAGAAAGTGTTCCCCGGAACACCTTGGCAGTAAAAATTCAGCAATAACATATAACCCGGGCTTCGGCCCGGGGACCTGAAGGAAGAAGAAAGATGGAACTTACGGCCCAGGCGATCTTCACAGGCCTGTTGATGGGAGGCTTTTACGGACTTGTTGCCGTTGGGCTGGCTCTCGTTTTCGGGACGATGAAGGTAATTAATCTCGCGCATGGCGAGCTGGTGTTGTTAGCTGCATACATCGCTTACGCAGTTGAAAGTCAAACCGGAATTAATCCTTTATTGGCAATGCCGATTGCTATGGCGGTTGTGATTGCAGCCTCCCTGATTACCTTTTATCTAACCAATAAAATCAAAAAAGATCGGGAACTTAATTCTCTGATCCTGACGTTTGGTTTAGGGATCGTCCTAACCAACGGCTTGTTGATGGTGTTTTCCGCCGATATTTATTCGACACAAAGCGCGTGGTTTATGGAAGGTCTGGTGATTGCGGACTCTTTATTTAGTATGCGTAGCGAAATGCTTGCGTTTGTTGTTGGTCTGTGTGCGTTGGGTGGCCTTTACTGGTGGTTAAACCATACATGGCATGGTCGGGCAATCCGCTCGGTCTCGTCAAATCGGGATGCGGCCAAATTGATGGGAATGAACCCAACCAAGGCAGAGCTTTGGTCATGGGGGATTGCCGGTGTTTTGGCAGCCTTGGCAGGCGTTATGTTATATGTCACCAGCGTTATTCATCCCCCAATTGGTCATAGCCTGACCATCAAAGCCTTTATTATCACTGTTCTTGCCGGTATGGGGTCTCTTCCCGGTGTGCTGGTCGGGGCCTTGATGATTGGTGTCATTGAAGGGCTGACGACAACGTTTTTCCAATCTTCACTTTCCGAACTGGCAAGTATGACCGTCTTCCTTTTGGTCTTGTTGGTTATGCCGTCCGGTTTGTTCGGGAAAAAGGGGGGCCATTAAGATGAATATTAAAATTTCTGCACTCATGTTGGCCGTCATGTATCTTGGCGTTCCGTTTTTCCTTGGCGGCAATGATTATTTGATCGGTCTTGTCGCATCGGCCTTAATTATTGCCGGTGTTGCGGTGGCCTGGGCCTTGCTCGGTAATCTCGGCGGGATGGTCAGTTTCGGACACGCCGCTTTCTTTGGTGTTGGGGCTTATACGTCGGCTGTTTTGACGATGGATTATGGGGTGCCCGTCTTTGTCGCTCTTGTTGTTGGTGGGATTGGTGCGAGTTTATCATCTATCTTTATGATGCCGGCGCTTCGATTACGCGGTCCTTATTTTGCCTTGTCTATTTTGGCTTATGCCGAGATTTTTAAAATTTTGGCAACCGAAGCCACGGGCTTGACCGGTGGTGCCGGTGGGTTGCTCAGTATTCCGTCTTTGCCTGTTTTTGCCGGGGTTGATTTTGGGACAAAATTAGGGGGCTATATCGTTATTTTGAATATTGTTACCCTGATGTTGATTACCTATTATTTCATCCGTCGCAGTTCTTATGGCTTGGCGTTAAAAGCCATGCATGATTCTGAACTGGCAACACGGATTGTCGGGGTTCCTGCTACCTATTTGAAAGTTGTTATGTTGCTGGTATCGGCCTTTATGACCGGTGCGGTCGGGGCGTTTAATGCGCATTATATTAACTTTCTAGAACCTGATTATGCGTTTTCCGGGACATGGACGGTCTTTCCGATTGTTGCGGCAATTTTTGGGGGTTACCGAACGTTGAGTGGACCGGTTTTAGGGGCGCTGTTTATTTATCTGGTCGATCAACTGGTCTTTAAAAACCTGATACCGCAAGGGCACCAATTGATCCTTGGTGTCATGTTGGCCGGGATGATTATTCTCAGTCCATCGGGTTTGTTGCCGGTGATTACCAACCTGTTTACGCGAAAAAAAGCAGATAACAAACGGGGGGAGGCACAACATGCTTAAAGTCGAAAATCTAAGTGTGAATTTTGGCGGTGTACGTGCCCTTCAGGACGTGAGTTTTGAAGTTCAGAAACATGAAGTTCTGGGGCTGGTTGGTCCGAACGGGGCGGGGAAAACGACAAGTTTCAACGTCTTGTCTGGCACTGTGCGCCCAACGTCGGGAAGTGTAACCTATGACGGGCATGATATTTTGAAATCTTCCATGCATCAACGCGTGACGTTCGGGATCGGGCGGACATTTCAAATTCCCCAACCCATGCATGAATTGAGCGTACGCGAAAACCTGATCGTGGCTCAACGTTTTGGCCGTCCCGATGGCAAGGTTAAGCAAGAGCGAATTGATGAAATTTTGCAATCTGTCAATCTGTTGCATAAGGCAGATGCAGACGCGGCAACCGAACTGGCCTTGACAGAGCGCAAAGCCCTTGAAGTTGCCAAAGCGTTGGCGACGGAACCGACTTTGTTAATGCTGGATGAAGTTTTGGCGGGTTTGGAAACGACCAGTAAAAAGCTGTTTATGCAAACCTTGAAGGACATTCGCGAGAAGTATTCCCTGTCCATGATTGTGATTGAACACGATATTGAAACGATTATGAATATGTGTGACCGCGTTGTGGTCTTTAACTTCGGCAAGGTTATTGCCGATGGCGATCCCGAAGAAACCTTCCGCAACCCAGAAGTAGTAAGGAGTTACACCGGTGAAGTACCTGCTTGAGACTGAAAAATTAAGTGCCGGTTATGGGGCGATGGAAGTCTTTTGGGATTTGTCGCTGGCATTTGAAGCCGGACGGACCACAACAATTGTAGGTCCGAACGGTGCCGGGAAAAGTACGTTTTTGAAAACCCTGATGGGGCTGATTGAACCGCGTGCAGGTGATATTCGTTTCAAGGGACAAAGCTACGTTAAGGAACCGACGTGGAACCGGATTAACGATGGCTTGGTTATGATCCCGGAAGGGCGTTTGCTCTTTTCTGATTTAAGCGTGGAAGAAAACCTCATCATGGGGGCTTATCCGAAGAAAACACGCAAATCGATGGAAAAAAACCGTGATCATGTTTTCCAGTTATTTCCACGTTTGAAAGAACGGCGCAATCAGGAAGCGGGAACCTTATCCGGTGGTGAAGCGCAAATGCTGGCCATTGGCCGGGGATTGATGGAAGAACCTGAAATCTGTTTGGTTGATGAACCTTCCCTTGGCTTGTCTCCGGTGATGACCAATGAAATTTTTTCAATCTTTCGGGAATTGAAAGAGGATAAGATGACAATTGTACTGGTGGAACAAAACACCAATCAGGCCCTAAAAATTGCCGATCATGTTTATTTGATGCAGGCCGGTAAAGTTACCTTGTCCGAACCGCGTGAAGCCGTGGATTTACAACGACTTGAAGACTTGTATTTTGCCAGAACAGCATAAATTACGAACTTAGACCAAATAATCCCTAGATTTGGTTTATTGCCCTTATTTTAAGGGGGACTGGCTCTATCATTTTAATGATAGAGCCATTTTTTATGGAGGGATAAAGGGCTTAACGATTGGGTGCTGGTATGTTGCGACTGGCAATTGGAACATGATCGGATAACTGGTTCCAAATTACCGTCTTTTGGGGAGATTTCTTACTGATGCCGATATAAAGCGGGATTTCATCAATCACGTTTATATTGAGATCGGTGATGTTGCGATCTTCGATGAAATTCCCCGGCATAAGGGAATAATCCGCCCGGCCGTTTCGAATAAGTTCCAGAATATTGGGGATGCGCGAGGTTTCCGAAACGCGCATGGTTTTATTGGTATAGTCCTTTATCAGCGATGTGCCGCGCAAGAAAACTCCGTGGTAATTCTTGATGTTACCAAGGTGGATATTCTGTGCGTTTCGGCGCACGAGGATAATCGGCAGCATGGCAATTGGGCCATAGAGGTCCAGAAAGGTTTCGCGCTCAGGTGTTTTGAAGATGCAGGGGGTTATATCAGATTTCCCTGATTGTAAGGATTGAATGATCCGTTTCCATGGCATATCTAGTATAGATGCATTCGGGAGTGTTTCTTGCACTCGTTCCAGGCAGCGTGCATCTTTTGGAAGGCCTTTAATCATCTCCAAGGATACCGCGACTTTCAGTGGGGGAATATCCTCTGAGTATACGGGATTGTAATAGGCGCCAAGAACCGCAAAAAGGCAGCACAAAAGAAAACATTTTGTGAAAGACACGGTGCTTAATCTCCCTGTTTTAGCGATTTTCTGGAGCGTTGATTTTATCCGAAGTTGAATTGAAGCCTATAATATATTGTTCTTATGTTCAATAAGGGAATACACATAGAATGTCTGTAGGCTTTAGAGATAAGTATCTAAGCTGAACAAATGTTCCAGATGCGGCTTGGCGATGGGGCCGTCCAGATCGACACCAGTGCGCAATAAGCCTTTAACAAAATCGCGCACATGTTTATGCATCCATGATTTTGCTTCTGCCACATCACGTTCGCGTAGCGCGTTGAGCATGATTTTATGTGCTTCCAACAGGCGGGATGGGGCTTCCGGGACGGTTTCAAAAATATATTGTGTGGCCGGATAAATGAGCAAACCGGAAGGCTCGCGTGCCAGAATAAAGACGCGGTTCTGGGCGGCTTCGGCTAAAATACTATGAAATTCGGTATCAAGGCGGGCGAGTTCGTTTTTATCGTCCAGTTTTTCTTCTGTCTCGCGTACATTACGTTCTAAACGATCAAGCTGGTCATCGGTGATATTTTTGGCAGCCAATTCAATGGTTTTTGGTTCCAGAATTTCCAGTGATTCCACCAGTTCCCGAAAGGTAACTTTATGCAGGACCAAGGATCGGCTGATGCGTGTTGCCAGTTTGTCATACCCGGGCAAGGACACATAAAGGCGACGTTTTTCCCCCCGGCGCAACATGCCGCTTTGTTCCAACAGGCGGATGCCTTCGCGAACGGTGGATCTGTTTACACCAAATTGTTCGACAAGATCGGCTTCTGTACCGATGGGTTCTTCGGGTTTGATCAGGCCTTCCATGATTTGCTGTTCGATTGCATCAGCGACCTGACGATAGGCAGGTAAGATTTCAAGTTTTTCGAATTTTTGTTTTTTCATAAGAAGTACGAGAGTCCCGATTGAGCCTTTGAACAAAGGCGTGCTGATTCTCGCGAATATAGTGGAGATTAACGTACTTGTCATCAGGGTTGTTCGCCCCGAATCTTTTACGCATTCCCTCTTAATTCTAAACATTGGTGGTTTGGTGGTGTGCAGATGTGTCGCACTTGACGCAGGGGATATAAGGCATCGCTGCACTGCACATAATAAAGTTTCAAAAAAGGCTTGATTGGCGAACATAATTTCATAAAGTCCTATTGTCCGACAATACGAAAATCAGAAGATCGTCTAAACCATAATTAAAATAAGGGAGGCTGTTGGATGTTTGAGAAGTTATCCCTTCAACCTGCCTTTAATCAGGTGGTTGAAGCGATTGAAATGAAAATTATGCGCGGGGAGCTCTCCCAAGGTGACCAAATTGGTACGGAAGCTGAATTGGAAAAGCAATTTGGCGTTAGTCGGAACACTATACGCGAAGGGGTGCGCGTCCTTGAGTATCTGGGCCTATTGACACGCCGAAAGGGACGACGATTGAGTGTGGATCGTCCAAAAAGCAATTTGATGAGTGCACAAATCAAGCGCACCCTTTTGATGCAGCGCGCGACTTACCGTAATTTGGTGGAATATCTCAGTTTTGTTGAAATGGCCTCCATTGAAAATGCCTTGCAGCACGATAATGCAGCCTTGTTTAGCGCGTTGCGCGAAAACTTGGCTCAAACCCGCATGGCAATGAGCGAACCGGAAACGCTGGCACGACTGGATATGGAATTTCACACCACGTTGGCGCGGGCAACAGAAAATGCCGTGATGGTTATGGCGTATGAACCGGTTGGCCAGCTGATTTATGCGTCCACGCAGCAGATTTTTGAAAAAGCGCCGATCGGGGCGCAACGTCTTTATGACGCACACCGTATCTTGCTGGAGGCGTTGGAAGCCGGTGATCGGGATAAGGCGCTGAGTTGGATGAAGAAACATATTCTCGATTTTGAAAAAGGCCTGCTGGGTGTGGGTGTCAATTTCGATGATCCGGTAACCTCGAAATACTGGATCGATAAAGAGCATTAACAGGGAAACTTCAAAAGAAGAAAGCAATGCAGATGAGGCAAGTATCACAGAGTGCGCGGTCGATAGAACCTCCGCTCTTAAATCAGGAAATATTGGCGGTGGACCGTGTCAGCCTGTCATTTGGCGGAGTTAAAGCGCTGTCCAACGTGTCTTTCAGTGTGAAAGAGGGCTCGATTACGTCTGTGATCGGGCCGAACGGGGCGGGAAAAACGTCTTTGTTTAATTCCATTTCCGGTTTTTATAAACCGAGTGAAGGCGATGTGCGTTTTTTAGGTGAAAACTTGAATAAAGTAACAGCGCCGGAACGAGCCGAGAGAGGCATGGCGCGAACCTTTCAAAACATTGCCTTGTTTAAAGGGATGACGGTTTTAGACAACATCAAACTGGGCCGTCATGCCCATTTGAAAACCAACGTACTGGATGCTTTATTTTATTTTGGGCGCGCACGCCGTGAAGAATGTGAACTGCGCCGTGAAGTCGAAGAACGTATCATTGATTTTCTGGAAATTGATCATATCCGCAATCAATCCGTCGCCAATCTGTCTTATGGCTTGCAAAAACGGGTGGAGCTGGCGCGTGCCTTGGCCATGCAGCCGAAAATCCTGCTTCTGGATGAACCTGTTGCGGGCATGAACCGCGAAGAAACCGAAGATATGGCCCGTTTCATTCTGGATGTGAAAGAAGAATGGGGGGTGACGGTTTTAATGGTGGAACACGACATGGGACTGGTCATGGATCTGTCTGATCATGTGGTCTGCTTGAATTTTGGCAAAGTCATTACCGAAGGTTTGCCCGGTGATGTTCAGGCGCATCCCGATGTGATTTCCGCTTACTTGGGTTCGGGTGATGTTGCGGCCCTTCGCAAGAAATTCAAGGAGGGAAAATAAGCTATGGACTGGTTATTTTTCAGCGAAATCGGATTAGCCGGGATCGGCAGTGGTGGTCTTTATGCCCTGACCGGTTTGGCCCTTGTTCTGATTTATAAGGCGACCCGTGTTGTCAATATGGCAATCGGCGAGATATTGATGTTCGGTGCCTATGTTTTCATGGGGTTCAGCGCGGGGCTAGCCTTGCCGATGTGGGCGGCCATTCCGTTGGCGATCCTTGTGACAGGCCTGATGGGTGGCGTGATTGAACGTTTGATCATTCGCCCGATGTTGGGGGAAAGCGCAATTTCCATCTTTATGGTCACCATCGGTTTAGGCAGTGTTCTGGTTGGTCTGGTCGAGATTATCTGGGGGGCAAACCCGCAGCGTCTGGTCGAGTTTATGCCATCTGATCCGATCTTTATCGGCGAAGCCTATTTATCATCCAAGGTCGGTTATGCCTTTGCCATTGCAGCGGTTGTTCTGGGTCTTTTCCTGATTATTTTCCGCACATGGCGTGGCGGTGTTGCCTTGCGCGCAACAGCGGGTGATCAGGCAGCTGCTTATTCAATGGGGATTAATGTTCCCGGTGTTTTTTCCAGTGTTTGGGTCATTACGGCGATGATTTCTGCCGGGGCGGGCATTCTGGTCGGTTCCATCGGCGGAATTTCACCCAACATGGGGGTGTACGGCCTGTCTGTACTGGTTGTCGTGATTGTCGGCGGTTTGGACAGCCTGTTGGGTGCTTTGATTGCCGGGGTATTGGTCGGCATTATTGAAACCTACGCCGGGGCTTATTTGGGCGGGGAATACAAGATGTTGGCGACCTTCTGTCTGCTGGTTCTGGTTCTCGTCGTTCGTCCTTATGGACTTTTCGGTACACATGAAATTGAACGGTTGTAAGTGATATGCGTATTGGTACAGCAAAAGAAAATTATCTCCACGATGCAGCCCTGTTCGACACGAACGTGCAGCGCGCATGGATGGTCGCCTTGGCAGCTGCCTTGTTGGTTCTGCCTTTTATCAGCGGACAATATATCAGCTATCTGGTTTGTCTGGTTTTGATCAATATTGTCAGCACGACCGGGTTGAACATTTTAACCGGATTTACCGGCCTGGTGAGTTTAGGCCAGGCTGCCTTTATGGGCGTTGGCGCCTATACGGTCGCAATCCTTGAAATCAACGCCGGGACACCGTTTTTGTTAAACTTGCTGATTGCAGGTGGTGCGGCCTCTTTGGTCGGTGTGGTCGTTGGATTACCGAGCCTGCGGGTCAAGGGCTTATATTTGGCGATTGCAACGATTGCGGCATCTGTCATTTTGCATTTTGTTTTTGCAAACTGGACAAGCGTGACAGGCGGTGTGTCCGGTCTGACCATGCCGCCTGCGTCTATCTTCGGATTTGAACTGGTGCAGCCTAATCAGGTTTATTGGATCATTATGCCGATTACGGTCGTGATGTTATTTGGGGCGGCGAACCTGTTTCGTACCCGCATCGGGCGTGCCTTTATCGCCATTCGTGATCGCGATATTTCTGCTGAAGTTCTTGGCATCCGTCTGTTGCGTTATAAGTTGTTGAGCTTTGCGATCTCGTCTTTTTACGCCGGTGTCGCTGGGGGGCTATGGGCTTATTTCTTCCGTGTGATTACGCCGGAAAGCTTTCCCTTGATGATGTCGATCTTCTTTTTGGCAGCCATTATCGTTGGCGGCATGGGCTCAATCCTCGGCGGTATTTTGGGTGCGGTCTTTATGACGATGGTGCCGGAAATTCTGAAAATGATGGTGGGCGTGTTATCCCCGATTTGGCCGGATGCGGTTGCAGTGATGTCACCTGTACGGATCATCGTTTTTGGCGGGTTGATCATCTTTTTCCTTATCTTCGAACCGGACGGTTTGGCCGAGATTTGGCGCAATATCCGGCGGTTCTTCCATCTCTGGCCGTTTCGGACCTGAGACAATAATAAACTGTCAAATTTTAACTTAAACACGATCCTAACAGGGAGTAATCAATGTCTATTTTTCACAAGATAGCAAAACGGGCTACAGCCGTTGCACTGGGCACCGGCCTAATGGTTGGTGCAGCACATGCAGCTGATAAAAAGGATATCGTTCTCGGCGGTTCCATTCCATTGACAGGTGTCTTTGCCTTTGCCGGTGTCGGTGTTCATGCCGGTATTCAAGACGCGGTGAAGATCACCAACGACAATGGTGGTATTGAAGGACACAAACTGGTCTACGTGCCGGAAGATACGGCTTACAAGGTGGATGCGTCCGTTGCGGCCTTTAATAAAATCACCAGCCAGCATGATGTAAATCTTTATTATGGGGATTCAACGGCCTTTTCCAAAACCATCGCACCAGAACTGGATCGTTCTGGGAAAATGTTGATGGCGGGCGCGTCCTTTGCATCTGAGTTGGATGATCCGAAGAAATACCCGAATATCTTTATTCCGGGGCCAAGTTATACCGACATGGTTGGTATTTTGCTGGAATATATTGCCAAGGAAAAACCGGGTGCAAAAGTTGGTTTTGTACATTCTGATACAGAATTCGGTCGTGATCCGGTTGAAGGGGCCAAAGCAAGCGCCAAGGCACTCGGCCTTGATATGAACCTTGTGATCTCCACCGCACCGGGTGGTGTGGATGTGTCCACAGAAGTTTTAAAAATGCGCCGTGCGCGTCCTGATTTTGTGATCTTCCACGGTTATGTGCTGGCACCGATCCCGGAATTTATCACACAAGCGCGCTCTATGGGCCTAAAGACCAAATTCATGGGTACATTCTGGTCTATGGACAATTCAATGGTTGGCAAAATGGGTGATGTTGCCGACGGGTTTATGGGCGTAATGCCGTATAACTATTATTACACCAAAGCTGACAATGCACCGATGCTGGATAAGATCCGTTCCATGCGTGACACCTATCAAAGCAATGCCTATATGCAGGGTTTCTTCAGCACCATGATGATGGCGGAAGCGGCGCGCAATACGGTGAAAGCAGGCAAAGAACTGAACGGGGCGAACCTGAAAGCCGGCCTGCAGGCCATTAAAGACTTTGATACTGGCGGTGTGATCGGTGTGCCTATTTCTGTGAAAGGGAACTCTGTCCCGGTTGGTCGGGTTTATCAGTACGATGCTGCAAAAAAACAAATGGTTGCAGCTTCCGACTGGATCAATCTGGACTAAGGAAAAACTTATGACAAGCGAGTCACCCATTTTGGATATCCGCAACATCGAAGTTGTTTACAACAACACTGTTCAGGTGTTGCGGGGCTTGTCACTGTCTGTGCCGAAGGGGGCGGTTGTCGCCCTCCTCGGTTCAAACGGGGCAGGGAAGTCCACGACATTAAAAGCCATTTCACGCCTGTTGGAACTGGAAAAAGGCGAAGTCAAATCCGGCGAGATCATGTTTGATGGCAAGGCCGTTCGTGAGGATAGCCCGCATGGTCTGGTACGCCGTGGTTTGTTTCATGTCATGGAAGGCCGTCGTGTTTTTGAAGATTTAAGCGTTGAAGAAAACCTGACTGCCGCCACTTACGCCGACGATTTGAACAAGGCCAAAAAACGTTTTGAACTGGTCTATGAATATTTCCCTCGCCTTTATGAACGCCGGGACGGTTTGGCGGGTTATCTATCCGGTGGGGAACAACAAATGTTGGCCATCGGACGGGCTTTGATTGCCAATCCGAAAATCATTTTGCTGGATGAACCATCCCTTGGTTTGTCACCGCTGTTTACCGAAGAAATTTTCGGCATTATCGCGCGGATCAATAACGAGCAGGGAACCTCCATGCTGTTGGTGGAACAAAATGCGGCAATGGCCTTTGCCGTTGCGGATTACGGATACATCATGGAAACGGGCAAGATCGTTCTGGATGGTCCGACAGAAGTGCTGACCAGCGATTCAGACGTTCAGGAATTTTATCTGGGCATGGGCGGGCACGGCGAAGGCGAGAGTAAATCCTTCCGTGATGTCAAACATTATAAACGCCGCAAACGCTGGCTTTCCTAAAAGAAAAAGAATACGGGACGTTTTAAGAATGAATGCGAACATATCCTTACCGGAATTGACCATCCCGCAAATGTTGCAGGCCCATGCCCGCAATATTCCCAACGAGGTTGCCTTGCGTCAAAAAGATCATGGCATTTGGCAACCGATTACGTGGCACGATTATTATATGCGCAGCTGTTATTTTGCGCTGGGTTTGCAAGAACTGGGACTGTTCAAAGGCAGTCACCTCGGCATTTTATCGGAAAATCGCTGGGAATGGGTGACGTCCCAAATGGCTGTGAATATTTTAGGGGCCATTTCAGTCGGGGTTTATCCGACCAGCCCTGCCGAAGAGGTCGCCTACGTTCTGGAACACGGGGATGTGGAAGTTATTGTCTGTGAAGATCAGGAACAGACAGATAAGATTTTGGAAAGCTGGGACAGCCTGCCCAAAATGAAAAAGATCATCGTTTTGGAACATAAAGGTTTTCGCAGTTATCCGGCAGATAAGGTTCTTTTGTTTGATCATGTAGTCGAAGCTGGTGCGAAACGTGCTGATGCCGATTTCGCGGCATTGGAAGAAGGACTGGCACAACAGACGTTATCCGATATCGGTTTGATGGTTTACACATCCGGTTCGACCGGACGCCCTAAAGGCGCGATGCTGTCCTATAAAAATATGCGCGCAGAAGGTCATGCCGTGCTGGAAACATTGGGCGTTAAACAAGGCGAACGTTACCTTTCTTATTTACCTTTGTGCCATGTGGCAGAACAGTTGTTGACCGTATATGGCGCGATTTGCGGGGCCTACCAGGTGAATTTTGGGGAATCTATCCGCACCGTACAGCAAGATGTGCGCGAAGTGGCACCGCATTTGTTCTTAGGTGTGCCGCGTATTTGGGAAAAATTGCAATCTGCCATTCATATCAAAATGGTGGAAGCTGGCGGCTGGCGTTATGCCCTTTATCAAAAAATGCTGAAAATGTGTGAACCGTTTAATCTGAAACCGGCCCATGAACGCACATTGGGCGAGAAATTGAAATTTCAGTTGGCTTATTGGTTATTCTTTCGCGCGTTACAGAATTTTGTCGGTTTGCGTCGCGCCCATACGGTGATGAGTGGGGCGGCCCCGGTTTCGCCCTTTATCCTTAATTTCTTTCGTACCATCGGTTTGCCGTTTATCGAGGTTTACGGGCAGACGGAAACCACTGGGATGGTTACGTCACAAACCTTGCAAGATATCCGGCTTGGTACCGTTGGTCCCGGTGTTTTCAATGCCGAGCTACGCGCAGATGAAGAAACAGGCGAATTATTGGTGAAATCCGATTTGGTTTTTGCCGGATATTACAAAAATGAAGAGGCCACCAAACAGACCATCGTTGATGGTTGGCTGCACACAGGGGATGTTGTGCGCATCGAAGACGGGCATGTACGCATAGTTGATCGTTTGAAAGATATCATGATCACGGCCGGGGGTAAAAACCTCAGCCCCACAGAAATTGAAAATACCATGAAGGCCAGCCCTTACATCAAGGAATGTATTGTGATTGGGGAAAAACGCAAATTTGTCTCCGCCTTGATCCAGATTGATCCTGAAACGGTCGGCCAATGGGCGGAAAGCCAGCAAATTGCTTATACCAATTTCAAAAATTTAGCAGAAAACCCTGCTGTTCGGGAGTTGGTGGAAAACGAGATTAAGACTCAAAATGAGAAAATGGCAACGGTTGCCCATATCCGCAAATTCCACCTGCTGACCAAAGAACTGGACCATGACGACGGCGAAGTCACGGCGACCATGAAGATCAAGCGTGCAAGCATTACGCAGAAATATGAAACGGAAATTGAGGCCCTTTACGCCTGATCTGGGACAAGGAATAGATAAATGACGACTTATAAAGCACCGTTGGACGACATTCGTTTTGTCGTGCGACATATGGCGAACTACGATCAAATTTTTGATAAAATCGGTAATGACGACTTGTCTTGGGATATGGTTGAGGCGGTTACCGAAGAAGCTGCAAAACTGGCAGAACAGGTTCTCGCCCCCTTAAATGAAACCGGGGATCAACAAGGATCAAAACTGATTGATGGCAAGGTTGTCACGCCGGATGGCTGGCAAGCGGCCTATGATGCGGTGGCGCAAGGCGGCTGGGTTGGTCTTGGCAGTTCAACGGCTTATGGCGGGCAAGGCTTCCCCGAAGTTGTAGCTGGCAGTGTCGCTGAAATGTTTCAAAGTGCGAACCTTGCTTTTTCCCTTTGGCCTTTGTTGAACCAAGGGGCCGGGGATGCGATTTTACGCCATGCCAGTGATGCCTTGAAAGAACGCTACCTTCCCAAATTGGTAAGTGGGGAATGGACCGGCACCATGAACCTGACCGAACCGCAAGCTGGCTCGGATCTGGCGGCTGTTCGGACCAAGGCGGTACCAAATGGTGATCATTATCTGATTTCGGGTTCCAAGATCTTTATTTCTTATGGGGACCATGAATTATCAGACAATATTGTTCATCTTGTTTTGGCGCGCACACCGGATGCACCGGAAGGTGTCAAAGGGATTTCCTTGTTTATCGTCCCGAAATATCTGGTGAATGCAGATGGCAGTCTGGGCGCGCGAAATGACTTGCGGGCGATTTCGCTGGAACATAAATTGGGGATTCATGCCAGCCCGACCTGTGTCATGTCCTATGGGGATGAAGACGGTGCGGTTGGTTATCTGATCGGTGAAGAAAATCGCGGGTTGGAATATATGTTCGTGATGATGAACCGTGCGCGTTTTGAAGTTGGTTTACAAGGTGTATCCTTGGCGGAACGGGCCTATCAGAAGGCCGTGACTTATGCCAAGGAACGGGTGCAGGGCGTACCGTTTAACGGACAGCCCGGTGATACAATTATCAAACATCCCGATGTTCGCCGTCTGTTGATGCATATGAAAAGCCAGACCCAAGCCATGCGTGCCTTGACCTATTGGGGCGGAGCGCAACTTGATCTGGCCCATTATGAAGAAAATGAAACACGTCGTCAGTCAGTGCAGGCGGATGCGGAATTTTTAACACCGATTATCAAGGCATGGTGCACCGAACGCGGGGTGGAGATGACCTCACTTGGTCTTCAAGTTCACGGCGGTTTGGGCTTTATCGAAGAAACCGGGGCAGCACAATATTACCGCGATGCCCGCATCATCACGATTTATGAAGGCACAACGGCTATTCAAGCCAATGATTTTGTTTTCCGCAAGACATTGCGTGACGAAGGTGCGACGGCGCGTCGTTTGCTCGCGCAATGGAAAGAAGATGTCATCGGATATCAGGACGGGCGTTTGCAAGATGGGAAAGCCAAGGTTTTAAAATCACTGGATCATTGTGATGCGGCCTTGGATTTGATGTTGAAACGGGCCAAATCCGGCCCGGCAAACGTGGCGGCAACCGCTGTGGCTTATCTGGATGTCTGGGGATACGCCATTGGCGGTTATCTGATGTTGAAGGCGGCCTCTATTGCGATGGCGCAGCAGGAACAAAGTGATGCGAATACGGGTTTTCTCAAAGGGAAAATCGCCTGTGCTGATTTTTATATTACTCACATTTTACCGCAGGCTGAGGCCTGCCTCAGTATCGTTCTGGATGGCACGGATGCCGTTTGGGGACTGAGCGACGATCAATTCTAAGAATTCAAAGAAAACGGAGAGACAAAAATGTCCAACCTTGAAAATGTAGTTATTGTTGATGGTGCAAGAACCGCGATCGGTGGTTTTGGTGGCAGCCTCAGTGGATTTAGCCCAGCAGACCTTGGCACCATTGCAGCCAAAGAAGCGATTTCAAAATCCGGTGTTCCGGCAGAAGATATCGAACATTCTGTCTTTGGGCATATTATCACGACCGGGGCGCAGGATGCTTATCTATCGCGCCATATTGCCTTGAACGCCGGGATGAAAGAAAGCTCGGTTGCCTTTCATATGAACCGTCTGTGTGGATCATCCATTCAGTCTTTAATTTCAGCTGCGCAAATGTTGATGTTGGGCGATTGTAAACTGGCTTTGGCCGGTGGGGCCGAGGTCATGAGCCGGGGCGTTTATTATTTGGAAAGTGCACGTTTTGGTCAACGCATGGGTGATGGTCGCCTGTACGATATGACAACTGGTGTTCTGGCAGACCCGTTTGACAGTGGGCATATGGGAATGACTGCCGAACGCATTGCCGAACAATATGGTTTAAGCCGTGAAGAACTGGACGAATATGCGGTGGAAAGTCATCGTCGCGCCCAAAGCGCAACGGAAAAAGGCTATTTCAAAAGCCAGATTGTTCCGGTTGAGGTTAAAAAAGGTCGTAAATCGTTTACCTTTGATACGGATGAACATATCCGCATGGATGCAACAGTTGAAGGTATGGCAAAATTACCGCCTGCCTTTAAAAAAGAGGGCATTGTCACGGCAGGGAATGCTTCCGGCATTAATGACGCGGCTTGCGCGATGGTTTTAACAACCGAAAGCGAAGCGGAAAAACGCGGCCTGAAACCCCGTGCGCGCATTGTATCATACGGTTTTGGCGGTGTTGCCCCCAATGTTATGGGCCTTGGTCCCATTTGTGCGGCACCAGCAGCATTGCAACGTGCCGGGTTAAGCGTTGCTGATATGGATGTAATTGAATCCAACGAAGCATTTGCAGCACAAGCAATGGCGGTTTCACGCGAGCTTGGTTTTGATCCGGCAAAAGTAAATCCGAACGGCAGTGGGATTAGCCTTGGTCATCCGGTTGGTGCGACAGGGTCCATCATCACTTTGAAAACATTGTATGAATTAGAACGTATCAATGGACGTTATGGCTTGATGACCATGTGCATTGGTGGCGGTCAGGGTATCGCGATGATCGTGGAGAAATTATAATGACGCAGGATATTAAAAAAGTTGGCGTCATTGGGGCCGGTGTTATGGGGGCAGGCATTGCCGCACAGGCGGCCAATGGTGGGGCCGAGGTTGTCTTGCTGGATATTGTGCCTGATGGGGCAACAGATCGAAATGCCATTGCCCAAGGGGCGGTGGAACGTTTTGTCAAAGCCGGGGCCAATGGTGGATTTATGGGGCAGGAGGCGGTCAAACGCCTGAGTGTCGGTAATATCGAAGACGATCTCAATCTTCTATCGGATTGTGACTGGATCGTTGAAGTTATTGTTGAAAAACTTGATATCAAACAGGACTTGTTTCAAAAGATCGAGGCCGTGCGTAAAGACGGATCGGTCGTATCGTCCAATACCTCCACCATTCCGTTGGCGACATTGATGCAAGGCATGCCCCAGCGTTTGCGCGAAGATTTTATCGTGACGCATTATTTCAATCCACCGCGCCATATGCGTTTGCTGGAAATTGTCAAAGGGGAAGATACCAAACAAAGTGCGGTTGATCGCGTTGCTTCTTTTAATGACAACCAGATGGGGAAAACGGTTATTCATTGTGCGGACCGTCCCGGTTTTATCGCCAACCGTCTCGGCGTGTTTTGGATGCAGGCCGCGGTTTATGAAGCCGTGCGCAATGGATTGAGCATTGAAGACGCGGACGCGATTATGTCCGGTCCGTGTGGATATCCCAGCACCGGGATTTTCGGCCTTTGGGATTTATGCGGGATCAATTTGATGCCGGATGTCACGGCCAGTTTGGGTGGCCTATTGCCTGAAACAGATGCGTTTGCGCCTTATCGGGACGTTTTGCCACAAATCGTCGGTATGGTGGAACGGGGCTATCACGGCCGCAAAGGGCGTGTTTATCAGGGGTTTTACCGTCTGAGCCGCACTGATGATGGCAAAAAGATCAAAGAAACGATCAATCTTCAAAACCTTGAATATCGCAATTTTGAAAAATCCGAACTCGCCAGTGCACAGTTGAAGAAAGGCCAGTTGGCTGAACTGTTGGCAAGTCCGGATAAAGGCGGTGTTTATGGCTGGAAAGTTCTGTCACAGGTTTTGAACTACGCCACAACTTTGGTCCCTGATGTTGCGGGGGAAATTACATCTGTCGATCAGGCCATGAAGCTTGGTTATAACTGGCGTTTCGGACCTTTTGAAATGATCGACTTGATCGGCACCAAAAAATTTGTTGCCCGTCTGGATGCGGACGGTTTGCCGGTTTCTGATTTCTTGCGCAATGCGGATGGGCGCCAGATTTATATTGAAGAAAACGGTGTTGAAAAATGCCTCAATGCTCAGGGGCAGTATGTGGAAATCATACGTCCTGATGGTGTGCTGACCTTGGCGGATTTGAAACGACGCAAGGCGTGTGTGATTGAAAGCGAAACCGCAAATGTCTGGGATTTGGGCGATGATGTTTGGGCACTGGAATTTCGCACGAAGATGAATACCTTGCCCAAAGAATTGCTGGAAAATATTGATCAAATTCGTGAACGCGCTGAAGCTGAAAACAAAGCACTGGTTTTATATAACGAAGGACCGTTATTTGCCGCCGGGGCCAATTTGGCAGATTTGATCGAAAAGGTCGAAGATCAAGCTTATGTGCGTGATTATATTGCCTATGGTCAACAGGTCTTTATGCGTTTGAAATATGCTTCAATACCAGTTGTCGGCGCACCTGCCGGGCGGGCCTTTGGTGGTGGTGTTGAAATTTTGATGCATTGCCATGCTGTACAGGCTCATAGTGAACTTTATATCGGGCTGGTAGAAAATAATGTCGGCATTATTCCGGCATGGGGCGGCACGAAAGAATTGTTGGTCCGTTCACAGGAAATGTTGGGACCAGACAAAGCCATTGAAAATGCATACCGCGTTATTTCCGGGGCAATGGTGTCCGGTTCTGCCATGCATGCCAAAGAATTGGGATATCTGCGATCCACAGACGGTGTGACTATGAACCGGGATCGTTTGTTAATGGATGCGAAAAAACGCGCACTCGCCCTTAAAGAAAAACCGTTCAAACCAGAGCCTTTGAGTGCTTTGTCACCTGTTGCTGAGCCGTCTTTTAGTGAAGGTGGTCATCAGGAACTGGTGGAACGCACGACATATGAAACCATGTTGGCGGCTTTGTCTGATGATTGGGAAAAGTCATTATTGGCAACCGAGTTGGAAAACGTGCTTATACTGTGTGCGAAACCCGCCGCGATTGAACGCATGCAACATATGTTGAAGACGGGCAAGCCGTTGAAAAATTAAGAAACAAAAGATCGGGTCTGTTTTGTTCGGGGTAAAACAGGCCCGTTTCATTTTAGGAAGGAAAGAAGGCTATGACTTTACCGCAAAATTTTAATGATAATCTGAAATTGCCGGTTGTTGCTGCACCGATGTTTTTAGTGTCAGGCCCCGAACTGGTCATTGAAACCTGCAAATCCGGTGTAGTGGGCACGTTCCCCGCCTTAAATCAACGTACAAGTGATGGATTTGAAAATTGGGTTATCACCATTAAACAGCAATTGGCTGAATTTGAATCTCAAACAGGCGAAAAGGCAGCACCGTTCGGGGTAAACTTAATTGCCCATCGCAGCAACCCCAGACTGGAGGCCGATCTTGATATCTGCGTTAAGCACGAAGTTCCGTTGATTATCACCTCCTTGGGGGCGGTTCCCAGCCTGATCGACAAGGTTCACGGCTATGGCGGTTTGGTTTTTCATGATGTGATTAATTTAAAATTTGCCAAAAAAGCAGCAGAGGCCGGGGCCGATGGTCTGATTTGCGTCAGTGCCGGGGCCGGTGGTCATGCGGGGGAGATGAGCCCCTTTGCATTGGTCAGTGAAATTCGCCAATTCTATGATAAAACCATTTTGCTGGCAGGTTGTTTGTCATCGGGGCGCGATGTGGCAACAGCACAAATGATGGGCGCGGACCTCGCCTATATCGGGACACGTTTTATCGCCACCAAAGAAGCGATGGCCCAAGTTGATTATAAAGATATGATTGTTAAAAGCCGGGCGCAAGATATTGTCTATACGCCTAAAATTTCAGGGGTTTATGCGAATTTCCTACGTCCTAGTCTGGATCGTGCCGGGATTGATTTAGCGATGACACCGGATAAGACCGAGATTGATTTCGGGTCTGAATTGACGATGGATGACGAAAAAAAGAAAGGCGCGTGGAAAGATATTTGGTCGGCGGGGCAGGGTGTTGGGTCCATTGATGATGTCCCTCACGTTAAAGACTTGATCCATAATATGAAAAAGGAATATGTACAGGCTGTCACCCAACAGGCTGACCAAAGTAAAAAATTTATGGAAGAGGAAAAATAACAATGTCCCAGATCGTCACATTTGAACAACAAGATAAAATCGGCGTGATTAAAATGGATGATGGCAAAGCCAATGCCATGTCTTTTGAAATGGCGGCGCAGATGAACGCAGCCTTGGATGAAGCTGAAAAAAACAGTGATGCGATTGTCCTGGAAGGTGGTGCAAAATGTTTCTGCGCCGGGTTTGATCTGGAGACAATGAAAGCCGGAGGACCGGATCGGGACCGTTTATTAAAAACAGGTTTTGCCCTTTCTTATCGTTTGTTGAATGCAGGCCGTCCCGTGATTGCCAAAAGTGCCGGTCATGCCTTGGCAATGGGGGCGATTTTGCTGTTGTCCTGTGATTACCGCATTGGGGTGAATGGTTCTGCAAAAATTGGTTTGAACGAAATTGCTATTGGTGTGGAAATGCCGGGTTATGGTGTTGATCTGGTTTTAGACCGTCTTGCAAAACCGGCACAAATTCCTGCCCTTGCTAACAGCGTTATCTATACCCCGGATCAGGCCGTTCAAGTTGGTTTTTTGGATGAGGCCGTGGAGGCGGATGCCTTGAATAGCCGTGTTAATGATGTTGCGGGATACCTCGCAAGCCTGAATATGCCCGCCCATCAAAAGGCTAAACGAGCTTTGCGGGCGGATTTTTTGGCAAAATATGAAGAGATGTACGGAGCGTAAATCATGTCAGAAGATCAAATCGATTTGACGGATCGGGCGAATTTTAAATTCTGGACACCGGAAATCTTTCGGTTTGCGGATATGGATGCGCTTAATCACCTGAACAATATTGCGTCGGCTGTTTATTGTGAAACCGCAAGAGCGGACTTTTTTGTGAAAAATATGGGGCATGATTTCAGTGCCAAGGTGAATTGGCTTTTGGCAAATATTAACGTCAGTTATCTCGCCCCAGTTCATTATCCTAACGACATTGAAATCGGTACACGGGTAAAACGTATCGGTAATAGTTCGGTGACTTTGCACCAAGGTCTATTTTGCCAGCAAGGATGTTTTAGCACTGCCGAAACCATTTTGGTTTATGCCAATTTGGAAACGGGGAAAAGCACACCTTTACCGGATGACGTTAAAGCCGTATTTGCAAAGTATCAGTAAGGACAAAGTAGGTCACTCTGCCGTTTGTGTTTGAACGGCGGGGTGGTCCTGATCGTATTCGTCCCAGTTTTCCAGTTCATGTGAATCTGCCTTGGCAATAACGCCTTTGGCAATGCGTTTGGCGAAATAATAAATACGTTGCAGACGTTCCATCGTTTCCATTTCGCGTGAATAGGTATGATGGCGGTTTTCACCTTCTGCCAAAAGACGCGTTGCTCCAAAGGCTGAAATGGCGGTGGCATCACTGGCAATGCTATGCTTCATATCAATGACTTTATGGGCAATTTCAATGTCTTCGTTAATCAAAGCCTCCAATGCCAGTTCGATGGAATGGTCAACTTTGGTGTGGAATGATTTCAATAAACGGGTTGTTTCCGGGCTGACATGGATGCGTTCTTCGATCCGTCGCCGCCCGATTTGAACAAGGTCGGTTTCGATTAAATCGCCGATGTTTTCAATATGATTGGCTGCCGACATCAGGCGGACTACTTCGCGCATATCTTCTTCGCCCAAGGATTGCGCACCGATTTTTCGAACATATTTCAGGATTGCCATATGCAGGCTATCCACATTTGCATCCATATTAGCGACCTTATCCAGGGACGCATTGGTCCCGGTCAGGGTTGCGGGCAAGATGGCCTGCATCATACGTTGAACATGCTTGCCTAATTCTCCAATTTCCATGCGAACGGCGTTTAAAGCAATGGATGGTGTGGAAATTAAAGGTTCGTCCAGATATTTGGGTTTTGCCGAGATTTCAGTACTGTCGCTTTCTAAAGGAACAAGACGTTCGACCAGTTTGGCAAAGGGCGTAACGAACCAGATAAAAATAAAAGCATTGGCAACGTTGAAGATTGTGTGGGCATTGGCGATGTCACGGGCCGTCCCGCTTGTCATTCCGCCAATGTCACGCACCAGGCTCGCCAGTTGATCGACAAAACCGATCCACAATAAGACCCCCGCGATGTTAAACAGGACATGAACGACAGCGGCGCGCAAGGCTTCACGTGGTTTTCCTATGGAAGCCAGCATTGCTGTAACGCAGGTGCCGACGTTGGCCCCGAATATGAGCGCAATTCCCCCGGGAAGTGATAGCAAGCCTTGCGTTGCCAAGGCGATGACAATTCCGGTTGTGGCTGACGATGATTGGACAAGGGCTGTAAAGGCTGCACCAACCAGCAAACCTAAAAACGGGTTTTCCATACTGACCATCAGGTCGAGAAAGGGTTCATAACTGCGCAAGGGATACATGGCATCCGACATTAAATTCATGCCAAGGAAGACCAAGCCTAACCCCATAATCATATTACCGTATTGTTTAAATTTATCCCCACGTCCGAAGAAAAACATGAAAAAACCAACGGCGACCATAACCATAGCAAAGTGGGTAATTTTAAAGGCGATGATCTGGGCTGTAATGGTTGTCCCGACATTTGCCCCCATGATAATACCGATGGATTGGGACAATTTCATTAGTCCGGCACTGATAAAACCGACGACAAGAACGGTAGTGACAGAAGAGGACTGAATGATGGCGGTGACAAAGGCACCGGTGAACATGCCTAAAAACCGGTTGGAGGTCAGCTTTGCAAGAATGTTTTTCATTTTTTCGCCAGCAACCGCTTTTAATCCTGCGGAAAGCTGTTCTAATCCAAAAAGGAAAATTGCCAGACCGCCGCCTAAACCTGCGGTGATGGTGAAAATGTCCAATTCTGCGCCGTTTGCCATAATGCATCCCTGTTTTTTTGTTGTTTCATAAAACTGTAATCTAACAATAGGATGGAATCAAATGACAATTCATTAGAAGGTTATCAGAAGACTATCGTTTTGGTTCTGGCTTGTTCGACGTTAAAAAACTGTTTAAACCAAATATGTACAGTCTCAATTAAACGGATGATCATTTGGTGAGCCAGCTTTTAAACGATCCCATTTTCCTCCTCCAAATCATTGTCGCTTTGGGAACAACAGGGTTTATTGCGGGTGTTCTGGCAGGTTTGTTGGGGGTTGGTGGCGGAATTGTCATTGTCCCTGTGCTGTTTTTTTTATTTCAATTATTCGGTACCTCTGCTGATGTTGCCATGCATGTGGCCGTAGGCACTTCTTTGGCAACTATTATTGGAACTTCCATTTCGTCGGTGCGTTCCCATCATAAAAAAGGCGGCGTGGATTGGTTGCTTCTGAAAAGATGGACACCGGGGGTAGTGTTTGGTGTTATTGCGGGAACAATTCTGGCCGCTTTTTTAAAAGGGCAGGTTTTGACCATTATGTTTTCTGTTTTGGCCTTGTTCGTCGCGATACAGATGTTGTTAAGCAAAGTCGGTGGACATTTGAGCGAAGGCCTGCCAGGTCAACCACTGGAATTCATATGTGCTTTTATCATCGGATCTATTTCCGTCATGGTCGGTATTGGCGGGGGATCTATCAGCGTTCCCATACTGACGGCATTTAATTATCCCATACGCAAGGCGGTGGCGTCTGCCTCGGGGTTTGGTTTGATCATTGCAGTGCCGGGGGCGATCGGCTTTATGATATCGGGTTGGGGGACAGAAGGCTTGCCGGTGGGGTCGTTTGGTTACGTCAATCTATTGGGTTTTGGCTTGATTGTACCGATGACGGTTGCTTGTGCGCCCTTAGGGGCGAAAATTGCACATTCTGTTAATCCGCAGTATTTAAAAAAAGGATTTGCGGTTTTTCTATTCGTTACCAGTTTAAAGATGATGTATAGCGCGCTGGGGTTATAGAAAAAATATTTTTTTCCACCTGAAAGCTTTGAAACTCTTTTACAATTAGGATAACTTGTTATCTATATGAGGAGAGTCCCATGCGAGTGGTCATGCCCTTGCCGATAACAAATAAGGAGAAAATATCATGGGGGAAAAGTTTCGTTTAGTCACACGAAGCGACTTTGACGGTTTGGTTTGCGCAGTCCTGTTGAAGAAAATGGACCTGATTGATGAAATTACCTTTGTTCATCCCAAAGATATGCAAGATGGTAAGGTTGCAATTACGAACCGCGATATTACGACCAACTTGCCTTATGTCGAAGGTGTTCATTTGGCGTTTGACCACCATCTGAGTGAAACTTTACGATTGGATGACAGCCCTGCCAATCATGTGATTGACCCGGATGCACCGTCTGCGGCACGTGTTGTTTGGCGTTATTACGGTGGACATGGCGAATTCCCGGCAAGCTGGGATGAAATGATGGAAGCGGTTGACAAGGGGGATGCCGCACAGTTCAACCGTGAAGAAATCCTGAAATCGGAAGATTGGGTTCTCTTGAATTTCCTTATGGATGCACGCACAGGACTTGGACGTTTCCGTGATTTTCGAATTTCCAACTATCAGTTGATGATGGATTTAATTGACTGTTGCGCCAACATGTCGATTAAAGAGATCTTAGAGATGCCGGATGTTAAAGAACGCGTTGATATGTACAAGGAGCATGAACCGAAGTTCATTGATCAGTTAAAACGCTGTACACAAGTTCATGGCAATGTTGCCGTTCTGGATTTACGCCACGAAGATATTATTTATACGGGAAACCGTTTTATGATTTATGCGTTGTTCCCGGATACAAATATCTCTATTCACGTTTTATGGGGTTTGAAAAAACAAAATACAGTGTTTGCCTGTGGGAAATCCATTCTCAATAAAACATCAAACACAAATGTGGGTGAATTAATGTTGAGTTATGACGGCGGGGGGCATCAAAATGCCGGCACCTGTCAGGTTGCCAACGACAAGGCGGTAGAAACTCTGGATGCCCTGATTGCAGGTATGAATGCTGATGGTTGATGCATTTTAATTATGCAGCAATAAAATTTTGATTATAATAAACATTCCCGCGTTTGGCGGGAATGTTTGTATGTAGTATCTTGCTTTGCGAGGCAAGATACCCCACATGTTTATAAGTTATCTGCGATATAGATTGAATTAGAGAAGCTGTGTAAGAAAATGAATTTTTGGCCCCGCCTTCCGTCCCTTTTAATGGTTGTTCTGGCTTTGGCTGTGGCAACTGTATTCCTGCCGTCACTCAGCGGTTGCGCCTTGCAAACGGCGCAAGTTGAACGCTGGATGTCTTCTTTGACGGGAACGCGCGGTTTACCAAAAGAAGCGATGGCTGAATTGGCGCGCTTTAAAGAAGTTTATTTACAAACGGCTGTTGAAACAAACAAACGTGATGAGCAATTTAACCAGTTTGTTGATGCGTTTAAAGTCGTGCGTAGCCACTATGTGAAACAGATATCAGATAGTGACCTCATCACGTATGCGATTGATGGATTAAAGGCAGATGAGGACGACTGGCTTAATCAAAAAGAGGATGGAACACCGCGCGGTAAGGCAAAACCGGAAAAAGTAGTGGAAGTTGCCGTTGATGCGATGCTGGCAAAGCTGGACCCGCATTCCGGTTATATGACACCTGCCGAATTTCAGGAACTGATGGTCGATACCAGCGGTGAATTTGGCGGGTTGGGTATTGAAGTTCAAAAAGGCGAGGGTTTTCTTAAAATCGTTTCTCCGATTGAAGATACGCCTGCGGATCGTGCCGGGGTCAAGGCGGGTGACCATATCACCCATGTGGATGGTGCATCCATTAAAGAATGGACCATGACCAAATCGGTTCGGGCCTTGCGTGGTAAACCAGGAAGTTCCGTGACTGTTACGATTGAGCGCGAAAATACAGCCCCGTTTGATTTGACAGTCGTTCGTGCCATTATTCAGGTGCGTGCGGTTCGTTCTGCCCTTTATAATGGGTATTTACACATCCGCGTGGTTTCTTTTTCAGAACGTATGGAAGCGGATGTTTTAAAAGCCTTTGAAAAGGCACGCGGTGAACTGGGGACAAAACCGAAAGGGATTGTTCTGGATTTGCGCAATAATCCGGGTGGGTTGTTAACGCAAGCTGTGGCGTTAAGTGATATGTTCCTTGAAAAAGGCAATGTGTTGTCGATCCGAGGGCGCAAAGCGGAAGATGTACGCAATTTTGGGGCATCCGTTGGTGAAGTTGCCGCAGGTGTGCCACTGGTGGTGCTGATTAATGGGGGTTCAGCCTCGGCATCTGAAATTGTCTCAGGTGCTTTACAAGATCATAATCGGGCAATCCTGATGGGACGTCGCACCTTTGGCAAAGGGTCTGTGCAAACGATTATGCCATTGATGCGTGAAGGCGCGGTTCGTTTAACGACCTCGCTTTATTATCTGCCGTCAGGGCGTACGATCCAAAAGGTTGGGGTTGCACCGGATATCCGTCTTGATTTGCCCGAAGTTCCCGTTGCAGCAAATGATAACAAGGACGAAAATGTTGAAAAGGCCATAACAGAGGGCGGCGCAAAAGATAAATATCACGCTCCCCGTGAGGCTGATTTACCAAATGTCTTGAATGCAAAGAAATTTATTGAAGACGACCTTCATAGTAAAGAAGGTGTGCTGGGCAATACCTCGGTTGAGAGTTGCCCGGAAATTGGCGAGAAGAAAGACAAAGAGCTGGGCTGTGCGCTTGAGTTTTTGAAAGCCGGCACAGCTAAGAAATTCTTGGCAGGTCTTGTTGCGAAAGGCCGAGGCTAGTTTCAGTTGTGAAGGGCATGTTTTAAACATTGTCATAAAAAAAGATAAGGCCTTCACCCAAATGGGTGAAGGCAGGAAGGCCTGGGTCCGTCATTATCTAAACAGTTCTCCATATTGGGGTTCTGAGTACGACGTAGTTTCTCGGCGGACTTGGGGTGATAAGCTTTCTTATCACCCTTTTTTTTTGGCATTGATCGAAACTTATTCAAATAAATAAGTGAAAATCATTCCAATTCACCCAAATGGGTGAAGGCAGGAAGGTCTGGGTCCGTCATTATCTAAACAGTTCTCCATATTGGGGTTCTGAGTACGACGTAGTTTCTCGGCGGACTTGGGGTGATAAGCTTTCTTATCACCCTTTTTTTTATATATCATTTCAGCATACGGGAAAGTGTTTCAACTTTTCTAGAAAAAGCCTAAACTACTGAAACGAAAATTATTAACTGGATGGTTTGTGTTTCGCATGGGCAGGGTTCGTTTTGGTGTTTTTGCTCAATTGATAACGAGTTTTACGCTCGCCGTTCTGTTTACGGTTATTGCAGCCGGTGTCGGTATATTTTCCATTCAAAAAATCAATTCTGGTATCAAGCAAGTTGTTCTATCGCGTGTTCCTGCGATGACGCAAGCCTATCAGCTGGGACAACAAAGCGAAGCGATTGTTGCAAGTGCACCGATGCTTGTCCGTGTTAAATCCCAAGCCCAACGAGAAACAATTTCGTTTCGTATTGCAGATCGCGTGCGCTGGCTTCAGGAAATTATTGATTCTTTACGAGATTATCAGGTTGATGACGGTGTTTTGGAAGTGATTAACGAAACACGACAACAGTTACTGAATAATTTTGGTCGTCTTGACCTGTTGATACAAAATAGAATCGACATTAACGTGCGGATTAACCGACGCTATACGGAATTGCTGGATATTTTTCAGGCAAAGAAAGCGTTGGAAAATGACACAAACGAAAAATGGTTTGCTGTTTTTAGTGATCTACTGGACCAATTGCTGCTTATGCAACGTGTAACTGAACCCGTCCGGTTTGAAAAATTACGTGAAAGTGTCCTGATTGCATTTGAACGAATGCCCCTTCTTGAACAAGAAATGGGGACACGGCAGGAAGCTAAATTGCTGGCCAGTTTGCGCGAAGTCGCTATGGGCAAGGAAGGGTTGATCGAACTGCAAGGCCAACTGGGGGAGGAGCTAAGGAAGATTTCGGGTATTCTTGCTGTAAATGAACGTTTGTCCAGTCGTTTTGTTTACTCTGTCAATGATCTCATTCGGCGTATGCGTGAAGATATTGAAGAAAATAGTCATGAATTCCAGCTTTTGGTCGATAGTAGAACGGCATTGTTGACGAACATCGTGTTAGTGGCTGTGGTGGTGGTAGGCTTTTTTTGCGTGATATTTGTGTGGCGTATCCTTACTCGGTTAAACATGTTGAAAGAAAGCATGCGTGTTCACGCTGAAGGTGGGGAATGTGCAATCGAAATTGATGGCGCAGACGAAATATCAGACATGGCAGATGCTTTGCGTTATTTGGTGGATGAAATCAAACAACGCGAAGAAATTATGAAGCTGAGTGAGGCACGTTTTCGTGATGTTGCGGAAGCTACATCGGATTGGGTTTGGGAAACTGATTCTGATCTGAAGTTTTCATTAATATCAGATCGTTTTTTCGACATTACTGGCTTTACCCGCAATGATATTTTAGGAACAACCCCTATGGGGTTTGCATCCTTGGCGCGCAGTGAAGAAGATGATCCTGAAAAATGGTTGCATCATGCAAACGATCTGAAAAACAGAAGGCGTTTTCGTGATTTTTCCTATTCTATCCGCTGCCCGGATGGGGTTTGGCGTCAGACCAAGGTCAGTGGAAAGCCAATCTTTAATAGCGATGGTGTTTTCAAAGGATATCGTGGAACCGGTGCAGATATCACAGCGGAAACACAGGCCCGCAGCCGTTTGATGGCAGCGAATGAAATTATGCCGGGGGCTTTTGCGCTTTGGGATCATGAAAATCGTCTTGTTCTGTGTAACCGCAAATATTATCAGTATTACAAAGTCTTAAACGATCGTATTCGCCCTGGTGTCACCTTTGAAGAACTCGCCCTTTTGATGGAAGAACGTCACGGGGTACGCGACCATGAAGGATATAGGGAACGTCGCAAACGCTTTCGTAAAAAACCCAGCGGTGTGTTTATGGAAGCCCTGTCCAATGGCCATTATCTTCAGGTGAGTGAAGCCCCGACATTGGACGGCGGTACGGTTTCATTGGTCATTGATATTACGGAACGAATTAAAACGGAAACCCGCTTGGAGCAGGCGCGACAAGATTCAGAAAATGCCAATAAAGCAAAATCGAAGTTTTTGGCAGCGGCCAGCCATGATTTGCGCCAGCCGTTACACGCAATTGGTATGTTTTTATCAGCATTGGAAGATCGTCGCAGTAAAGTTGACAATGATAATGCCCGCGCCGATCTGAAAATTATTAATAATATTTCCGACAGTCTGGAAGCGTTACGGGGGTTGTTAAACGCGCTTTTGGATATTTCCAAGCTGGATGCCGGTGTGATGAAGGCGGAAAAAACATCCGTGATGCTCCGACCTTTGATCAATAGATTGTTAAAACAATATAATGGGCGGGCACAAGAAAAAGGGTTGGTTCTAAAATCGTTTTGCCCTGATATTGCTGTTCATAGTGATCCGGTTTTATTGGAACGTGTTTTATCGAACCTTATGTCTAACGCGGTGCGCTATACCCGTGAAGGCGGTGTCTTGTTGGGGGTGCGTCGTCGTGGCGACAATGTGGCTATTCAAGTGAGTGATACCGGCGTCGGGATTCCACAAGATAAGGTTTTAGACATTTTTGTCGAATTTCAACAGCTTGAAAACCCAGCGCGTGATCGCCGTCGAGGGCTAGGACTGGGATTGGCGATTGTAGATCGAGTTGTTTCCTTGTTGGGACATCGCCTTGAGGTTAAATCATTTCTTGGTAAAGGAACAACGTTTAGTCTGGAAGTTGAACGCGATGAAATTAAAATTAATACACAGGAAGAAAAGCCCATTGAAGTTGTCTTAAGTGGTAATCAAGTGCCCTTGGTTCTGGTCATTGATGATGAACCGGACATATTGGAAGGAATGGAGCAATTGATTTCCGGTTGGAAGTACGATGTGATTGCGGCTTCTTCCACGCAGGAGGCTTTAATGCGGGTGGAGAAATCTGTGAAAAAACCAAATTTGATTTTGGCAGATTATCGTTTGCAGGAAGACTTGACCGGGGCACAAGCCATTCGTTTAATCCATGAACAATTGGGGCAACAGATCCCGGCGGCGATTATAACCGGAGATACGGCACCGGATCGAATTCAGGAAGCAAAATCAAGTGGGTTCATTCTGCTGCATAAACCGTTGCGACCTGCTAAACTACGTCAAATTATTCGCACCGTTCACGCTGGAACTTTTCCGGGGCAAGACGGGCCGGAAAAATGAAAACCCAAAAAATATAAAGAAATGAATGGGATATAATAATGAAGACTACTTTTGTCGTTGCCGATGATCATCCGCTGGTGTTGGAGGGGGTTAAGGGGGTATTGCGTGAAATGGAACAATATGCCGATATCCTGCAGGCGACAAGCTATCCCGATCTTTTGAAGGTTTTATCACAAGATATTGATTTTTCATTGGTGATTGCGGATTTGAATATGCCGGGAATGGCGGGGTTGGACGGTATTCGTGCGGTACAAAGTAAACGCCCGGAAGTGCCGATTGTGATTATATCGGCAACACAAAGTCGCAAGGCAATTAACAAGACCTTACAGTGTGGTGTCGCGGGCTATATGTTCAAGTCTTTCAGCCCATCTGAAATGCGTCATGCCTTAGAACAGGTTTTGCAAGGTGAGACGTTTGTTCCCGATGAAAACAATGAAATGTTTAGCTCGGATGAATTTTCTGAAGAGCCGACACGTGATTTTGGGGCAGCCGCTTTAAATCAATTACCAATGGGGGTGGTTATTGTTGATCGTTCGGCACAAGTGGTTTTTATGAATAACAATGCCAGTGACTTGTTTGCGCAAAATGATGGCGTTGATGTGGGGCCGACCGGCATTTTTAGAACGGCCAAAGTCGCCGAAACAAAAAACCTTCATGCACTGATTGGAGATGCTGCGATTGATTTAGGAGATGGTGATCAGCGTGAAGGCGGTGCCATGACGGTCTCGCGCCCGTCTTATCGACGATCATTTTCCTTGTTGGTTGTCCCGTTACCGGATGAAGATGTTAGCCGCGATCATGGTAATGTTGCTGTTTTTATCAATGACCCGGAAAGACACAATGAACCACCGACAAATGTTCTGGCCCGTCTTTACGGTTTGACGGAAGCCGAAGCCCGTTTGTTACAGGCCCTTATTGTTGGTAAAAAACTGGAAACCTTTGCTGATGAGGTTGGCGTATCCATGAATACAGTACGCAGCCATTTGAAACAGGTTTTTCGTAAAACAGGTACAAATCGCCAACCGGAATTGGTCAGTCTGGTCATGAACAGTTCGGCATATCTGGCATCTAATCCGGTATTGATTGAAGAAGACGTATATGATGACTGATCTGAAGGCGTTCGAAGAAAGGTTATTGTCTTTAAGAACGGAGCTGTTGTCATTGGAAGCTGCCTCGCAAGAAGGACGTGCGCCTGTAGAATTGGATCAAACCAAGGTTGGGCGTTTATCGCGTATGGATGCGTTGCAGGGGCAAGCCATGGCGCTGGAACTTGACCGAAGACGTAAAATCGAAATACAACGCATCAATAGTGCTTTGTCGCGTATAGAAAGTGGGGATTTTGGGTATTGTGTTTCTTGTGATGAAGAAATTGCACCCAAGCGCCTTGAGCTTGACCCGGCGGTACCGACTTGTATTGCGTGCGCGGAACAAAAAGAAGGATAGACAATATGGACGATCAAACACGTCTGGAACTGGAGGCCGCCGCCTTTCGTGGACTGGTGGCACATCTGCAAAAACGCAGTGATGTTCAGAATATCGATATTATGAATTTAGCGGGTTTTTGTCGAAACTGTTTGGCAAAATGGTATAAAGCTGCGGCAAATGAACGCGATGTTGCCTTGTCGATGGATGATGCAAAAGAGGTTGTCTACGGCATGCCATATGAGGCGTACAAAGCTAAATATCAGGAAAAGGCAACCCGAGAACAGCTTGAAAAATTTTCAGATACAGCCGGGCATGCGGTGATTGAAGGGTTGGATTAAGGATGAGTGGCTTTTCCGCCAGCAGCATTGAAAATGAAGGCAGCGTTCAAATCGGTTTGACGGCTGTTATTGTTGCGGTGACGGATGCCGAACCGCGTATTCTGGTGGTTCGCCGGGTGGATCACGCTTTGGCCTCAACCGAAGAAGGGGCAGCGCGCCAAGGTGAAGCCTTAAGTGAAAATACGCTGGAAGCCCTGCCATATGGTCCGTTTTATCCGGGACGGCACAGGACGTTGGATATGGGCTTACGTTCCTGGGTGGAAGAACAGGCCGAACTTGACCTTGGATATGTGGAACAACTTTATACCTTTGGGGATCGTGGGCGTGACCCACGCGAACGCGAACTCGGCGGGCGTATTCTCTCCATTGGTTACTTAGCTTTGGCGCAAGAAGCGAAACTCGCCGGAGCCGGGGAGGCCTTATGGCAAAACTGGTATCGTTATTTCCCGTGGGAAGATTGGCGTGATGGGAAGCCGGATATCATTACCCAGGAACTTGAACCCGGTTTGGAAGAATGGGCGGCCAAGGCGGAAAGTCCGTCTGAAATTCGCGAACGATTTGCGCGCATTGATGCTTGTTTTGGCTCCGAAGAAGTCCGTTGGAACGAAGATCGCGTTTTGGAACGTTATGAGTTGCTGTACGAAGCGGGTTTGGTGACAGAAGCAGCGCGTGATCAGGACTTAAAAAAAGGGCCGAACGATCCCAGTCATGCAATGGTTCTGGATCATCGTCGTATTTTGGCAACCGCAATGGGCCGTTTGCGTGGAAAATTGAAATATCGCCCGGTGGTGTTCGAACTCGTCCCGCCAACTTTTACCTTGTTTGAGCTGCAAAAAGCGGTGGAAGCCATTACAGGTAACCTCCTGCATAAACAAAATTTCCGTCGTATGGTGGAAAAAAGTGGTCTGGTGGAAGGCACCGGAAAATTTGAAAGCCGCACAGGGGGGCGCCCTGCAGAAACCTTCCGATATGTACGCGACATTCTGGCTGAACGCTTAACCGCAGGACCCCGCTTACCGGTTGGGCGACGTTAGATTCCTAGCCAATCTCCCTAAAAAAAGATGCAGTTTGTCAAAAAACTTTCATAAAGATATTCAATGTATTCAATTAGATAGTCTCTTTAGAGTTGTAAAAGGGCAGAAAAATCTTGACCCTTTGTAGAAGCAGTCCTAACTTATGCTCAAATGGAGGTTAACGTTTCAGCCTCCGAAAATTTTTAAAAGATATATGCTCAACTTGAGCATAAGGAGCCTTGAAAATGACTGCCTTAGCCCAACGGGTAAATGATGATTTTGAATATACCGCCGATGTTGCCGCGCGTATGGCGCCGGTTTATGAGCGTGTGAAAGGCCATATTACCGCTGAAGAATGGCCGGTTATTGCCCCGTATGTGGATGAAATCCTACGCCTGAAAAAAGAACGCAACGCTGTCATTTTGGCGCACAACTATCAAACACGTGATATTTTCCACTGTGTGTCTGATATTGTGGGGGACTCATTGGCCTTGGCGGTTAAGGCAAAAGAAGTTGATGCCGATGTCATGGTCGTCTGTGGTGTGCATTTTATGGCGGAAACAGCCAAACTGTTAAACCCGTCTAAAAAGGTTTTAATCCCGGACCCGGAAGCAGGCTGTTCGCTGGCAGAGTCCATTACAGGCGCCGATGTGCGCAAACTGAAAGCGGATAACCCGGGTGTTCCAGTTTGTACCTATGTGAATACCTCTGCCGAAGTAAAGGCGGAAGTCGATATCTGTTGTACCTCAGCCAATGCCAAAAAGATTGTTGAATCTTTGGGAAGCGACAAAGTTTTGCTGATCCCGGATGAGTTTCTGGCGCAAAACGTTGCCAAAACAACGGATGTCGAAATTTTGACATGGGCAGGGCGTTGTGAAGTTCACGAGCTTTATAAAAAAGAAGATATCGAACAGATTAAAAAAGATCACCCGGAATGTGTCGTTCTGGCTCACCCAGAATGCCCACCGGATGTTTTGGATGCGGCTGATTTTTCAGGGTCCACCACAGGGATGGCAGATTTTGTAAAAGAGAAAAAGCCGGAGCTGGTTGCCCTGATTACAGAATGTTCCATGAGTGATAATATTCGTGCGGACTGTCCGGACAGTGAATTTATTATGTCCTGTTCTATGTGTCCGCATATGAAAAAAATCACCTTGCAGAAAATTGTTGATTGTTTGCGTGATTTATCCAACGAAGTCCATGTGGATGAAGCGATGGCCGCACCTGCGCGTGCATCGATCGAGGCAATGATCGCGGCGAGCTAATAGAAAGCAGTGCGATGAAAAGCATGAAAACAGATGTGTTGATCATTGGGGCCGGTGCTGCCGGTCTGGTTAGTGCGTTAGAGCTGGCAGGGTTGGACGTCACTGTTTTGGCCAAAGCACCTGTTGGCGAAGGGTCCAGCAGTTCGTGGGCGCAAGGCGGTATTGCGGCGGCTGTCGGCGAAGATGACCATCCCAAAGAGCATCTGAAAGATACGCTGGATGTTGGGGTTGATCTGTCGTGTGATAAGGCTGCACGCATTATCACTCACGAAGGGCCGGAATTGATTGAGGCCCTGATTGCGTGGGGGGTCAATTTTGATCGGGACGCAGAAGGCAAGCTGAGCCTGGGGCGCGAAGCGGCGCATTCTTTCCGCCGTATTTTACATGCACAAGGCGATAGCACGGGTAAAGAAATTATGCGTGCCCTTGGTCAAGCTGTGTCGCATACGCAAAACATCCACGTCATGCAAGATTTTACCGCACATGAATTGATTGTTGAAAATGCCTGTGTCAAAGGGGCGTTTGCCAAGGGTAAGGATGGTTCTGATCTGGCCATTACCGCCAAAGCAACCGTTTTAGCAACAGGTGGAATTGGCAGTTTGTTTGCTTATACGACCAATCCGGCAGAGTCCGGCGGCGAAGGTATTGCGATGGCGGCACGTGCCTGCGCGCGCTTGGCTGATCTGGAATTTGTGCAATTTCACCCCACGGCTATTGATGTTGGCGTAACGCCCATGCCCTTGGCAACCGAAGCTTTGCGTGGTGAAGGGGCACATTTGATTGATGCCCGAGGTGTGCGTTTTATGCCATCAGTTCACCCCGATGCGGAACTGGCCCCACGTGATGTGGTTGCCCGCGCCATTTGGCGCCGTGTGAAAGCGGGGGAGAAAGTCTTTCTTGATGCGCGGGAAGCGGTTGGGGATGAATTTCCAACACGGTTCCCCACCGTTTGGGGATATTGTCAGGATGCCGGGCTAGACCCGCGTGTTCAACCGATCCCGATTACACCAGCGGCCCATTATCATATGGGCGGGGTGGACGTGACACTAGACGGGCAAACCAGCATCCAAGGATTGTGGGCTGTAGGCGAAGTTGCCTGCACCGGTGTGCATGGCGCCAACCGATTGGCGAGCAATTCCTTGTTGGAAGCAGTCGTTTTTGGTCGTCGGGCAGCGCAGGATATTCTGGAAAATCTGGACAATGAACCATTGGCTAACCTGCCCGCACTCGGCCTGACAGGCGGGATTGATCTGGGACCACAATTGGCAAACCTAATGTATGCAGCCTGTGGTGTGGAACGTAATGAAGCCAGCTTGTTTGACGCGCTCAGTCAGATTGTGGAATGGGAACAGAAATCTGAACTTTATTGCCCGGAATTTTGCAACCGTTTGATCAGTGCTAAAATGATTTTGGTCTGTGCGCTGGAACGTTGTGAGAGCCGGGGCGGTCATTTCAGAAGTGATTATCCGGAAACGGACGAGAAACAGGCAACACGCAGCAAAACAACCTTGCGTGAAGTCGATGCATTTATAAGGGGCCTCAATATTGGGGCTGATATTCAAGGGACAGTAAACACATGTCAGACGCCGGCGTAAAAGTAGAACCGCTTTCTCCCATTTTGATCGAACCTGCGGTGCGTAATGCACTGGCTGAGGATTTGGGCCGTGGGGGTGATTTGACAACCGATATTGTTATTGATGATGATGCGTGGGTGAAGGCCTCTATCAATGCGCGTCAGGTCGGTGCGTTATCCGGTATCGATATCGCGGAAATGACATTTGCCTTGTTGGACCCGCGTGTGGATATGGAAGTCTATATTGCCGATGGTGGTCGTGTGGCCCCCGGTGATACGGTTGCGGTGCTGGAAGGCCCCGCACGTGCCATCCTGACAGGCGAACGTGTCGCGTTAAACTATATGGGGCATCTGTCCGGTATTGCGTCGGAAACACGCAAGATCGTTGATGCGGTCGCGGGAACCAAGGCGCGTATTACCTGTACACGTAAAACCACGCCGGGGTTGCGGGCCTTTGAAAAATATGCCGTGCGTTGTGGCGGGGGCTTTAATCACCGTTTTGGTCTGGATGACGGTCTAATGATTAAGGACAATCACATTGCGGCTTGTGGCGGTATTACCCAAGCGATTGAACGGGCAAAAAGCAAAGTCGGCCATATGGTGAAAATTGAATTGGAAGTTGACAACCTTAATCAGCTTGAAGAAGGTTTAAAGGCGGGTGCCGATGTTATTTTGTTGGATAACATGGGACCGGACCTGTTGAAAGAAGCCGTCAAGATGATTGATGGTCGCGCTGTGGCCGAAGCGTCCGGCGGGGTGACATTGGAAACAGCACCCGCGATTGCGGCCAGTGGGGTGGATGTTATTTCAGTGGGTTGGTTGACCCATAGTGCGCCTTGTTTGGATTTAGGGCTTGATTTTTAGTTGAACTCTTCAAAATTAGAAGATATGTCTGCGGAAAATTTTTAATATTATAAAAAGGTCAACTAAATGCTGCCATATGAAATTAATGTCGCAACCCTGAAAGAATATCGGGAAACCGGGCTGGATCATATTGTTCTGGATGTACGTGAACCGGCGGAAACCGCCTCTCATGCCTTTGACGGGGCATTGGAAATCCCAATGCATGAAATCCCACAGAACCTTGATAAAATCCCGGAAGATAAAACCGTTGTCGTCCTGTGCCACATTGGCGGACGTTCCATGCAGGTTACAGGTTTCTTGCGCCAGCAAGGTTATGAAAATGTAACCAATCTGCGCGGTGGTATCGATGCTTGGTCGCGGAGTTAATTATTCTGTTTGGGCATTCAGGGCGGTTTGAATAAAACCGTCCACGTCTTGTTCATTCGTATTGAAAGACGTCACAAGGCGGATGACTGGGCAATGGGCATCATGCCAGCGATAGAAGGCATATCCGGCTGTTTCCAGTTTCTGCAAGATAGGTTCTGGCATGCTGATAAAAATTTCGTTGGCTTCGACCGGATAGTATAGTTCGCTTCCAACAACGCCTCCCAGGCCTTTGGCCATTTTTTGCGCCATCGTATTGGCATGGGTGGCATTTTTTAGCCAAAGATCATTTTCCAGATAGGCATCCCATTGGGCTGCAATAAAACGCATTTTGGATTGTAATTGTCCAGCACGTTTGCGTTTATAACCAATCGACTTACCGATTTTGTCATTAAAGAAAACGACGGCCTCGGCATTCATGGTGCCATTTTTGGTGGAACCGAAGCTGAGAACATCAACACCAGCTTTCCATGTCATTTCAGCAGGGCTGCACCCTAGGGTGTTTAGCGCATTGGCAAAACGCGCACCGTCCATATGTAAATAAAGGCCATATTCTTTGGCAACATGGCTGAGGTGATGAATTTCGCCGGGGCCGTATACTGTTCCTGCTTCTGAGGCTTGTGAGATACTAATGGCCGCAGGTTGGGTATGGTGAACGGCATCATCAGTTGCAGAAAGTGCAGCTTCGACTTCGCCTTGATGGAGTTTGCCGTTGGGGCCGGGCAGGGTGACAAGTTTTGCACCACTTGTATAAAATTCAGGTGCGCCGCATTCATCACAATTGATATGGGCATCCTTGTGACAATAAATACTGCCATAGGAGGGGGAAATCGCACCAAGGGCCAAGGCGTTGGCGGCAGTTCCTGTTGTGACCAGATAAACAGAGGTTTCGCATTCAAAAAGATCGTTGAAACGTTGTTCGACCTTTTTCGTCAGCGCATCTGCACCATAGGGCATCGCCGTATCGACATTGGCTTTTGCGAGCGCATCGATTATTTCTGGGGAGACACCTGCCGTATTATCGCTGCAAAAGTTCATTTCACCCATCCTTCATTTGGCTGTTCTTAGTCTAGATTAACCTGAATGGGGATCTCTTTAAAGTCTTGTTTTGCCTCAATAAAGCGGAAAGCCTTTATTTCTTCCAAAGTTAGGATTACCCAGATGAGTTCGGGTTCATAAACCATCGATTTATCGGTTTTAGACGGGTAAGGCGACCCTGTGGGGTGGGAATGATAAATGCCGAGGATGTTACGCTCCCCCGTTTGTGCAATTAGATCAAATCGAACCTTTGCATCAATTTCAAAGGTTTTGGTTTTGTCCCCGGTACTGACGTTGGTGGCGGGATGAACAGCATGAACCTGATCGTGAGTCCCGCTGAGCAGGCCGCAACATTCCTCTGGATAGGCGTTGCGTGCCTGTTCAAACAGTTGGTTTATTTGAGGTCGTGTAAAGATCATTCCGCTGGAGCGAGAGATAGACCACCCAGCTTGGCACCGCTGTTGATATCTAAAATCATCAAGCGGTTCATACCTTGTTCGTTGATCATACGTAAAACAAGACGTTGAGAATCCATATCTGTTTCTACGATTTTATAGCCTTTTGGGATTTCCAGACGCATATCGCCAAATGCTTTTGCAGGTGTTTGGGTCAAAGGTGTGGGTGTTACTTCTGTGGTTGATGTCGTGTCTTTTTTCTTGCCAACCAGCGGGACTTCCACCTCTTTTAAGGCTTGTTCCAGTTCCGGTACTTCTGTGGCAAGGTCAAAAAATTTAAAATCAGGGTTGTCTGACTTCTGTATTAGGCCGTAAACCAAAGCAATCATACCGAGGATAATCAGAATTCCCATGCCGACGACGGCAGAAACGAGTACAGTTCTCATAAATTTTAACTCTAGCTTTGGTGACAATGAGCGATACATTCACAGTAATAGCCCGCGATGAAGATCAAGGGATTCGTCTGGATAAACTTCTATCCTTTGGCGATAGCGGCTTATCACGATCTCGACTGAAAGCCTTGATTGAAGGCGGGTCCGTTTTCTGTGCGGGGCAGACCATAACCGACCCGTCGGTTCGGGTCAAACCCGGACAACAGTTTTTTATCGAAATTCCCGAAGCAGAGGACTACGAACCACAAGCCGAAAACATTGCGCTTGAGATTGTCTATGAAGATGATGATTTGTTGGTGATTAATAAACCCGCAGGTATGGTGGTGCATCCGGCGGCGGGCAATTACACCGGAACCCTTGTAAATGCATTGCTTTATCATTGTGCAGGTAGCCTGTCCGGTATTGGTGGGGTGAAACGTCCGGGGATTGTTCATCGCCTTGACAAAGAAACCAGCGGCTTGATGGTGGTTGCGAAAAATGATATCGCCCATGTCTCTTTATCAGAACAATTTGCAGCCCATTCTTTGGAACGGGCTTATCAAGCAGTTGTTTGGGGGGTACCGAATCCAAAAGAAGGACGAATTGAAGGGAATATCGGTCGTAGTCCGCAAAATCGTAAAAAAATGGCAATTGTAAAATCAGGGGGCAAGACGGCTGTGACCAATTACCGCTATATGAAAGCGGTTGGCACCTTTGCCTCGTTGGTTGAGTGTCGTTTGGAAACGGGAAGAACGCACCAAATACGGGTGCATATGTCAGAGCAAGGTAACACCGTTGTTGGGGATGCCTTGTATGGGCGCACGCCGTCGCGTGTGTTGCGCATGCTCAGTAGCGAACAAAAGGCGGAATTCAGCCAATTTACTCGCCATGCTTTACACGCATATATTATAGGGTTTTTGCACCCGCGAACAAAAGAGTTTCTTCGGTTTGAAAATAATTTACCTATTGAAATTAATGTCTTATGCGAAATTCTCAAAAAAATATAAAAATGTTATATACCTGAGTATCTGAGTTAGGTACTATAAAAGGTGAAGGGGATTTAAATTCTGAGGAGGGCATCCATGACGGATAGTTCTGCCGAACTGTCCGTGTAACCCATATCCGACAAGGGGGATGGCACATGGCGACAAATACCTTTGGACTTTCTTTTACACCCGAAAGTAATCTTTCGCGTTATCTGAGTGAAATTCGAAAATTCCCGATGCTGAGCGTCGAGGAAGAGTATAGCCTTGCTGTAAGCTGGCAAGAGCGAGAAGATCATGAAGCTGCTCACAAGCTCGTAACCAGCCATCTGCGCCTTGTTGCGAAAATCGCAATGGGGTATCGCGGTTATGGCCTGCCGGTTGGTGAATTGATTTCAGAAGGCAATGTGGGAATGATGCAAGCTGTAAAACGGTTTGACCCGGAACGTGGTTTCCGTTTGGCGACCTATGCCATGTGGTGGATACGGGCCTCTATCCAAGAATATATTCTGCATTCCTGGTCTTTGGTTAAAATGGGAACAACCGCAGCCCAGAAAAAATTGTTTTTCAATTTGCGCAAATTGAAAGGCCAAATGCAGGCCATTGAAGAGGGAGACCTTCACCCTGAACATGTTTCTAAAATTTCTAAGAAACTGGATGTTCCGGAAGAAGAAGTCATTCAAATGAACCGACGTCTTGCAAGTTCGGATCATAGCCTGAATTCCCCTTTACGTATGGATGGCGAAGGTGAGTGGATTGATTGGTTAGTGGACGAAAAAAGCAATCAGGAAAAAGAACTGGCACAAAAAGAAGAACTGGATAACCGACGCTTCATGCTTGAAGCAGGTTTGAAAGTTTTGAATGAGAGAGAGCGACATATTTTGCAAGAACGCCGATTGAAAGACCGCCCAACGACGTTGGAGGATCTTTCGCAGGAATATGGTGTTTCGCGTGAACGTATCCGTCAAATCGAAGTGCGTGCTTTTGAAAAACTACAAAAATCAATGAAGAATGCGATGATTGAACAACGCATGCATGAAAAAGAAATGCGTGAAAATTTCTAACCTGTTATGTTTTAGAGAGCGATAAGAAGAAAGCACCAATCATATGAGAGGTGCTTTTTCTTTATTTTTTTGCTCGATCTGCTTTAGGGGCACTGGGGGCCGCGCCCGGTGCATTTGGTTCTTTTGCTTCACTTTCTTCCATCGGATCATCTTCAAGGTTTGCAACGGCATTGCCCCATTCGGCCAGTAATTTTTTTTGATTGCCCCGCAGAATTGACACGCGCCGTTGGGCAATGAAAGTCATAACTGTGGTGACAATCGGTGGTGTAACGATAAATAAAACCCAGCCGACTGCGGCAGATCCATACATGGTGAAGAGGGAGAAAACATCGGTCAGGCTGTCAATAGCAACCGACATGCTGTTACTGCCCATCCACAGGTCCAATAGATAAGGGAAGACGCCAGCCAAGTTCATGGCGAGCACGCTGATAAAGGCAAAGCGTTGTGCGGACCGATCAATCAGGACAGCGACAAAAGTCGGAAGCATGCCAAAGACGACCAAAACCAAGGACGCCATTGAAACCAGCATCAGGATGAGGGCGGCAAACAGCGCCATCATGCCTAAGAGCATAAGGCCGCCACCACCTTTTTTGGGAGGAACTTTTCTAAGTGGTTTTTTTGCCATTTTGTTCGTGCCTACCAGAGTTTACCCAAAAAGGTGACTGTGATGATGAGAAGGGCAATAACAATGGATGTCATTGCTGCGGCTTGCTCTCCGATCCGACTGGAATTTTTTTGCAAGGTGTTGGAACCGTCTTCTATATCTTTAATTTCATTTTCAGCCTCTTCAAATTCCTGACAGGCATCTTTGAAATCCATGTGGTCTTGCGCGCGTTGTTCGGCATTATCCAGCAAATTAAACAAATCTGCCAAGTTGCCTTTACGGATTAACTTTGGGACTTCTTTTTCTATCTCTTCGCGAATTGATTTGCTGTGATAGGCTTTGATCGCAGGTCCCATATGGGCACCGACCCAACTTGTAAAACCAAGTAATGGTCCTGATTTTGTACGCCATTGGACAAGCGCGAGTAGACTTAACATACCTAATGTCGCAATTTCTTCACGCTCATCTCCAACAGCTTTGACATGAGGGTCAATATTCTGATTCAGACGGGCGGCAATGAAAGCAACAATATGTCGATCAATTGGTTTGCGCTTTTTATCAATTTTTGCTGAAATTCTTTCCAGCGCAGGCATAAGTTCTTTAATTGTTGTGACGTATTCCTCAACGATCAAAGGACTTTGGCAAGGAAGAGTTGGGTTGGTTTCATAAAGACAACGTTCAATCCCGTAACCGATTTTACGTTCCTGCACAAAATCCAGCAATTGATCGAAGTTTTTCTCAAGGGCGACATAAACCGGGTTATAGGTATCTTGGGCATCAAACCAGGCGCGTGGCAAGCCACGCGAGATCACTTCAACCGGTGTATTGGCATTGCCTTTTTGAAGAATAGAATGGGCAAGTGTGGTGCCGAACCCATCGGGCATAAACCAGCAATCTTTGTAGCGCACAGGTAGGGATGGATCCAGAACGATACCGATCCGTGCGGCAATTAAGTCTTTGTCGCCAGCTTGATTTTGCGCCATATGAATCGCGTTGGAGGCCGCCGAAGATAAATCTGAATTTTCCAGGTCACGCTTCAGCCATGTTTCGAGAAGATTATCTTTTACAAGACGGTCAACCTGTGACGGCATACGCGACACGGCCAAGGATAATGTTCTGGTGTTGAAATGTTCGCGTCCGGCATAATCAATATAACGTTTGGCTTTTGGCGCGGATTTTTTCTGAATGGGAGTTAAACGCCGGCCATTGATCCACAGGTCCAGTTGTTCCAGACTCCAGCGTTCATGTTCATCATCAGATAAAAGCCCGCGTAAACATTCCACCATATTTGCCGGAATTGGTTCTTGTGCCACCAAGGTGGTGTAAGAGCCTTCAATCATCTTTGCATAGAGAATTTCATCATCAGTGCGTAAATGGGGAACGGGATTGCCACCGGCCAAGGCGAACATGATGGATACCCCAAGGGCGTACATATCATCACTTACATCTCCAGCCCCGCGTCCCGCCGGTGGTGCAGCACCGCGTTCCAGCGTTTCAAATAAAATGGGTTGGTCGTATCCGGCAGGAACCGTGGCGCAATCCCCCAGGACAAGCCGTTCCATTGACCCATCCATAAAAAACAGGTTGGACGGGCGGATTTGCCGATGTGATACCCCGCGTGACGAGAGTTCCATCAAGCCGTGGCAAAGCGGTTCAATGATTTTGCGAACCATTTCATGTTGGTTGATTTTACCAAGATGATCCAGCAGTCGCCCACCATTTGGACGCTCGTAAATGACAGCGATGGTGCGTTGATTGACCAAGGGCCATGAAACCACCCCCCATTCAACAAGGCCCATTGCGCCGCGAATGTTGGCGCCTTTTAGGATTTCTAAAACGCCTGTTCTAGCCCCCAAAAAAGGCGGGCAGATTAAGGCGAAGAGTTTACGTTCACTGTTGCGTTTATCTTCGGCAACATAAGCGCGCGCGGATGGGGTGGAAAGTTCCGGGATAGGTGAACCGGGCAGAATATTGAAACGATCCAACGTCACAGGGGGAATAGGTTTTGCCTTTTCCTTCGGTGCAGCGGCACTGGGGGCTGCATTTGGTGCAGCTTGTGCGTCGGGTTTATCCTGTTCGGCCATAAATGGGTCTTTTCTCTATGCGCGTGGGCTTTATGTCTTGTTTCGACTAACACTGCGCTATGGTAGCCGAAAAGAAAATAGAAATCACATAAATGTTAAAAGACAAACAGTTAAAAGGGAGTGAAAAAAATAAAAAAAATACCCTGATCCAAAGAACAGGGTATTTTTAAGAACTATTTTAGTCCGTTCTATGGATCAACCACCAAACGGGTCTGTTACCAAAATTGTATCGTCACGTTCCGGGCTTGTAGAACAGACAGCAACCGGAGCTTCAATCAATTCTTCGACACGTTTGACGTACTTCACGCATGTCGCGGGTAGATCGCCCCAGCTACGCGCGCCTTCTGTGCTTTCTTTCCAGCCTTCCATAACTTCATAGACGGGGACGACGCGGGCTTGTTCTGCCGGGTTTGACGGCAGGTGTTTGATAACTTTGCCATCCAGTTCATAGCCGGTGCAGATTTTCAATTCATCCATACCGTCCAAGACATCCAGTTTGGTCAAGGCAATGCCGCTGATACCGTTGACTTTAACAGCTTGGCGAACCAGAACGGCATCGAACCAGCCGCAACGGCGTTGACGACCTGTGACGGTCCCAAATTCATGACCACGTTCCCCCAGACCTTGACCAACTTCGTCGAGCAATTCTGTCGGGAAGGGGCCGGACCCCACACGTGTTGTATAGGCTTTTGTAATGCCGAGGATATAGTTCAAAGACCCAGGGCCCATGCCAGAACCCGCAGAAGCTTGTCCGGCGACAGTGTTGGAAGAGGTTACAAAAGGAACGGTGCCGTGGTCGATATCCAGCAGGGTCCCTTGCGCACCTTCAAACAGGATGCGTTGACCTTTGCTTTTTGCTTCGTCCAGCAATTGCCAAACAATTTTGGAATAAGGCATCAGTGTTGGTGCCATTTCCAAAAGTGGGTTTAAGAGTTCTTCAACGCTGAATTCGTCTTTGCCCAAGCCCCGCAGGATGGCGTTATGATGGGTAAGAAGTTTTTCGATTTTAGCCGGTAAAGTTTCCGGGTCTGCCAAATCGCCAAAACGAATGGCGCGGCGACCGACTTTATCTTCGTAAGCCGGGCCAATGCCGCGACCTGTTGTTCCGATTTTTGCGTTGCCCAGGGCTTCTTCGCGCACATTATCCAGTTGTTGGTGGATGGGCAGGATTAAACAGGCATTTTCGGCAATGGCCAAAGTATCCGGTGTGATTTCTACGCCTTGTCCACGGATCGTATCTATTTCGCGCAAAAGGGCCGCCGGATCGATGACGACACCGTTACCGATGACAGACAGTTTGCCACCGCGCACGATACCAGAGGGCAACAGGCTGAGCTTATATTTCACACCATCGATAACAAGAGTGTGACCAGCGTTGTGACCGCCTTGAAAACGAACGACGACATCGGCACGTTCGCAAAGCCAATCAACGATTTTGCCTTTACCTTCGTCGCCCCACTGGGACCCGATCACTACTACGTTTGTCATTGGTGAAAATCTCCGTCTTGAATACTGCCCTTAACGGGACAGTGCTACGATGTTTCCGTTTAAGAAGATATGACTGCAACCCATGCGCAAGCCTTCGGCTTGTTCGTCTGGAACTTCTTGCAATCCGTTTACGATAATATGTCCATCCGTTCTGAGACGTGCACCTTCTTGTGGTGATGTTGCAAAGGGAAGGAAAACTTTTTCAGGTGTTTTGGGTTTCTCAAGGGCGCGCATCAGGCTGTCGACAAATACGGTAAAACCAGTTGCTGCCTCGCCTGAACCCGCAACATAGCGACCACCACGGCCCAACTCACCACGTGCGCCTTTTGCATAATAGGTATAGGCTACACCTGTATGATATTCATACCCACGGTTTTCCGAGGCATCGATTGTAATGCTCAGATCCGGGGCCTGTGATTTAACCAGTTCATATACATTGATCAGTCGTTCACGTAATTCTTTTGCTTTGCCGCCCAAGTCCAGTTTTTTCAAAATGGTAATGGCATGAGATGCAGGTCCGGCACTGTCTAGCAATTGCGCAAAAAGTTTTGCCGCCACACCGCCCAATGCTTTCACGCTTGCTGCATCCTTGCGATCCAGTGCCATGCGTAAATCTTCGCGGGTCTGTTGGTCCATGTTTAAATCTTCGCAGATTGCCGGGACAAGGGCAGGTAAGCCAAGATCAACGCTGAGATTTTTGACACCGGCTTTGCTTAAGGCTTCATGGGCAAGCAGGATAATTTCGCAATCTGCCGTGTGGGCATCGGACCCGATCAATTCAATCCCGGTTTGGGTGAATTGGCGTTCCGGGCGCAGTTGGGAGCCTTTGACACGTAAAACCTGTCCGGCGTAGCTCAACCGTAAAGGACGCGGTGCATTGATTAGGCGGGTGGTGGCGATACGTTCAACTTGCACGGTCATGTCTGGGCGAATTCCCAACATCCGTTGTGAAACCGGGTCCATTACGCGAAATGTCTGCGCTGAAATTGCCGCACCGCTGCCTTGCAACAGGTTATCTTCAAATTCGATAAGGGGTGGTTTGACACGATCATAGCCCATAGATGCAAAAGTATGCATAAGATGATCGACGACGGATGCTTCATGTTGTGCATCAATTGGTAAAACATCTTCTAGGCCGGTTGGCAGTAAGGCTCTGTCAGTCATATCCCTATCCGCGCGAGTTGAGGGCGCAAAAATTCCAAACGCGGCTTTCTAGCCGGATTCAATGAAAACGGCAACGGTTAAATATTATTTATGTTACGCTGTGTATTGCCCGAGGTGAAATTAATTAGGGCTGCCGTTCTCTATATGGAACTGGCAGCCCCTATTATTATGGCCTCAACCTGTCAAACTTGCCTTTTGTCGGCAGAGGCACTTTAGGCGGGGTAAAAGGGCCCGGTCAAGAAAAATAGTTGCTGCAGCGCAGCAAAAATTGACGTTTGTCAAGGAAACTAAATTATTTTAAAAAGCATGACTGTGTATTTTATTGAACAAAAAATAGGGTCCCAAGGTTATGATCGAACAGACAATGAAGTGTGTGGAAATACGTGAGCCGGGTGGGCCGGATGTTTTGATATTGGCGGAGCGCAATGTTCCCGTTGCAGGGGCTGAGGAGATCCTCGTTAAGGTTGCGTCGGCAGGTGTGAATCGCCCGGATGTCATTCAACGAAAAGGACTTTATCCGCCACCACCAGGGGCGTCTGACCTGTTGGGGTTGGAGATTTCCGGTGAGGTCGTCGCACGGGGTGAAGGTGTTACAAACCTGTCTGTTGGGGATCAAATTTGTGCCCTGACTAACGGGGGGGGCTATGCCCAGTATTGTGTTGTTCCGGCAGAACAGTGTTTACCCATTCCATCCGGTTTAACGATGGAAGAAGCCGCCGCTGTGCCTGAAACTTTTTTTACAGTTTGGTTTAATCTTTATCTTCAGGGGGGATTAAAACCGGGGCAAACTTTGTTGGTACAAGGTGGTTCCAGTGGAATCGGTACAACCGCGATTCAGATGGCAACAGCATTGGGTGTGACTGTCTTTACGACAGCCGGTAGTGATGCAAAATGTCAGGCGTGCCGCGATCTTGGGGCCTCATTGGCGATTAATTATAAGAATAAGGATTTTGTCGACGCTATTAAAGAAGCCACAAATGGAAAAGGCGTGGATATGATTCTCGATATGGTCGGGGGCGATTATATCTCTCGTCACATTAAATGTTTGGCGAAAAAGGGGCGTTTAATCAATATCGCTTATTTGCAGGGCTCTAAGGCAGAAGTGAACTTTATGTCCGTTATGATGAAGCAATTGACGATTACCGGGTCAACGCTTCGCCAACAACCATTGGAAATTAAGAAAGAAATTGCCGGGCAATTGCGTGAAACTGTCTGGCCTTTGATTGAAAGCGGAAAGGTTAAGCCGGTTTTGTTTAAATCATTTGCTATGAAGGATGCATGTGCAGCACATGAATTGATGGAAAGCAGTCAACATATCGGTAAAATCGTCCTGAATGTTGAAAGTTGATCTCTTTCATATGGAAGAAGTTTGACCTGAGCGAAAAGTCCATTATATATAGGGTAACAAATCAATTAGATTGACCTATGTTCAATCAAGATTCTTACTTAAGAAAAGGAATACCAAGATGGCGCTGCCTCTTATGCCCAAGGCGACGGCCGTTTGGCTCGTCGAAAACACAGCCCTGAGCTTTATCCAAATCGCTGATTTTTGTGGTTTGCATGAATTGGAGATCCAAGCCATTGCTGATGGCGATGTCGGTATGGGCATGCAGGGAATGGACCCGATCGCAAATGGTCAGTTGACGCAAGCTGAACTGGATCGTTGTGCAGCTGATCCAAAAGCACGTTTGAAATTGGCGCGTTCAACCAACCCGGTTCCCACAGCCCGTGGGAAAGGTGCACGTTATACGCCTGTTTCCAAACGTCAGGACCGCCCGGACGGAATCGCATGGCTTGTGAAAAACCACCCGGAACTGCAAGATGTGCAAATCTCCAAGTTGTTGGGAACAACCAAGCCGACCATTAAAGCGATTCGTGATAAAACACATTGGAATTCTCCCAATATCACAGCACGCAATCCGGTAACTTTGGGTCTGTGCACCGAAGCAGACTTGGAAAAAGCCGTTATCGTTGCGCGCGCACGTGCCGCTAAACTGGAAAAAGCTGAAGGCAAAGCGGCGGATCAGATTGAGGAAAACACAGAAGATTAATTTGTGTTTTAATCGACACTGTATCGGTTGAATAAAAAATGGGCCACTTGCGGTCAGCCGTTCCAGTGCTTGTTGTTTTAAGTACTGATTTTTATTGATTTTATATATAGAGATCAATGATTAAGGGTGCTTAAGCAAGCAATGATTTACTCAGATATTTGAGTGAAGTATCAGAAAATATAAAAAGACGATTTTCCCAGTATAAATCGTCTTTTTTATTCAATAGCGCGGACTCATTTGAAAGGGTATTCTTTTTTTTGGTCGAGAAAAGATACCCCAAACACCTTCCAACCACTTGAACCTTTTACGAAGTAGCCCTCCAAAATAGTTGGGAGAATGGCGTACTTTGCGACATAGGCCACTTTTTTCAAATCTTCGCCAATGGCTGATTCGTTCCCATAACTGCAGGTCTCGAGCTTCCCATAGAATTTCTTAGCTTGTTCGAAAGCACCTTTAAATGCCAGTTCTTGACTTGCTATTTGAGATTGGCTTTGGACATTTCCAAAATCCATAGCAGAAGTAACCATTTTTGCTCCCTTTGCTTCATCTTTGATGATTTCTTTGCACAAATTATCCATCCATTTACTCGGATCATTTATAGGATCAGCGTTGGCTAGGTTTATATGCGCGAGGGTAAACAGAGAAACAAAAATTAAGAATTTCATTAGGTTTCACCTTACATCTAATAAATGAAAAGATCCATATGAATTCATTCATATAGATATAGATATAGATATAGATATAGATATAGATATAGATATAGAGGGTTATTGTTAGTAAGTCTACACGACTTATTCTTACTTAGGCTCAGGACTCATTGATTGAGGTAGGTCCTGTTGACAAAGTGGGTTCACAAATTGCTTAGAATGTGATTCAAGACTTCTTTTTATGAGGAGAAGTTTATGAGGAGAAGTCTATGCGGAATTTGATGAGCGACGATGAATGGTTATTCTTCGAGCCATTCCTTCATGCCCAAGGGCCAAAATCTGGCCGTCCTCCCTCAAATCACCGCCTCACTCTTGATGGTATTTTTTGGATTGCCCGGACAGGAGCACCTTGGCGTGACCTCCCCAATTACTTCGGTAAATGGTCCTCTGTTTATCGTCAATTCCGCCGCTGGACATTGCTCGGCGTTTGGGATGTTCTACTGGATGCCTTGAACGATGCCAAAGCCGTTCCAGATACAGTGCAAATGATAGATAGCACAATCATCAGAGCCCATCATCAGGCTGCTGGGGCAAAAGGGGGACTCAAAAAGAGGGTCTCGGCCGTTCAAAAGGTGGCTTTACGTCCAAAATACACCTTCGAACAAATGCCGAAGGCTTGCCAATAGCTCTGGAAATCAGCGAAGGCCAAACATCAGATTACAAAGGGTATGCTCCATTGATGGAATGGGGTGGTCCAGATGCCAAGGTTCTATTGGCAGACAAAGGCTACGATGCAAACTCCATTCGGGACGATATGGAGAAACGCGGTGGATACGCCATGATCCCAATGCGGAAAAACCGAAAGGAAATCACTCCCGTTGATGATTTCGTATATGGCTTGAGAAATCAGGTTGAACGCTGCTTCAACAAACTCAAAAATGCTCGCCGGGTTGCAACTCGGTATGACAAGACGATGCTCAGTTTCCTTGGCTTCGTGCAGGTCACATCAATTCGGGTATGGGTAAAATATTTTGTCAACAGGACCTAGAAGATCACAGATGCAGTTATACATATCGTTGAAAAGAACGTATGGGCACAACGGTCATATCGGGTCGTTTGGTATTAAAAGAAATTATTGATTGTGTTTATGACTGTATCTTGCTCAGTTTTAGTCATACCAGCAAACAACGGAAGACGAAGAATCTGTTCCGACTTTTCATCTGTATTGTTCAGTTTGCCAGCATATCGCCCTACTTTTTGTCCCATTGGGGATGTTTGCAAAGGGATATAATGGAAGGGCGCACTGATCTCACATGTACGCAGATGTTCAATCAAACGGGTTCTAACCTCTAAACTTTCTGCAAGTATATAATACATGTGCGCATTGTGACGACAGTTTGAGGGGACAACGGGTCGAGAGATATGTCCTGCTTGTTCCAAGGGAGCGAGCGCTTCGTGATATCGATTCCATATATCCAAGCGCTTGCTTGTGATGAATTCTGCTTTTTCCAGCTGAGCGTATAGAACGGCCGCAATTAATTCGCTGGGTAGATAAGATGAACCAATATCACACCAAGTATATTTGTCGACTTGCCCTCTAAAAAATAAACTGCGGTTTGTTCCTTTTTCCCGGATGATTTCAGCGCGTTCTGCAAAATCAGCATCCCTCAATAATAGGGCCCCCCCTTCACCGGAGATGATGTTTTTTGTTTCATGGAAGGAAAAAGTGCCCATGTCACCAATGGTACCTAACGGTTTATCATTATAAGTCGACATGACCCCTTGGGCAGCATCTTCAATTACATAAAGATTGTGACGCTTTGCGATGTCTAAAATTGTATCCATTTCGCATGCAACACCTGCATAATGCACAGGGACAATTGCTTTAGTTTTTGGTGTGATGGCTTGTTCAATGCAATCTGGGTCAATATTTAAGGTATCAGGGCATATGTCTACGAATACGGGCACAGCACCGCGCAGTACAAAAGCGTTTGCTGTTGAAACAAAGGTATAGGCTGGCATGATAATTTCGTCACCTGGGCAAAGGTCAATTAAAAGTGCCGCCATTTCAAGTGCTGCTGTACAAGAATGAGTAAGAAGCGCCTTGGCTGCCCCGGTATTTGATATAAGCCATGAATGGCATTGTCGCGTAAATGCTCCATCGCCAGAAAGGTGTCCTGCTTCTAAGGCTTGGCTCAAATACTGGATCTCATTGCCGGTTAAATAGGGTTTGTTAAAGGGAATCATTTTTAACCTTCTTTGCAGTATATTGAAGCAGGACAAAGCTATTTAAGCTATGATGATTATTCAGTTATGGCATTATTGGTCTCTAGATAACGACCATTAAAGATACGTTCCCACCATTGCGGATGATCAAGATACCATTGGATGGTTTGTTCCAAGCCTTCTTTGAACGTTACATCTGGTGTCCATCCAAGTTCACGCTCAATTTTACTGGCATCAATAGCGTAGCGTAAATCGTGACCCGCACGGTCAGTAACAAAAGTGATTAGCTTTCTAAAGTCTTGCCCATCCATTTTCTCGCTAAGTAGATCGCATATCATTGTAACGACATCAATGTTTCGCATTTCGTTGTGCCCACCAATATTGTAGGTCTCACCAACTTCGCCTTTTGTCAGGACAGCATAAAGGGCTTTTGCATGATCATTGACATATAACCAATCGCGAATTTGATCTCCGGCCCCATAGACAGGTAAGGGTTTTCCCTTTAGGGCATTCGTAATCATCAAAGGAATTAGCTTTTCAGGAAACTGATAAGGACCATAATTATTGGAGCAATTGCTGATCACTGTAGGCAAGCCGTAAGAACGACGCCAGGCGCGCACAAGGTGGTCTGAGCTGGCTTTGCTTGCAGAATAGGGTGAGCTGGGCGCATAAGGTGTTGTTTCGACGAATAGGTCTGTCGTGTTGGCGAGGTCGCCGAAGACTTCATCTGTAGAAATATGATGAAAACGAAAACTGTCTTGTTGTTGTGAGGGCAGCTTCTCCCAGTATTTCCGGGAGACTTCAAGCAGAGTATAAGTGCCGACAATATTCGTTTCAATGAAGGCGGCTGGGCCTGTCAAAGAACGGTCAACATGAGACTCTGCAGCAAGATGCATAACGGCATCGGGCTTAAAAGAAGAAAAGGCGGCCTCTAAAGCTGTTTGATCACAAATATCAATTTTTTGGAACTGATAACGTTTATGGCTTGAAATGCTGAGTAAGGATTCCAAGTTTCCGGCATAGGTCAGCTTGTCTATATTCAGGATCGTATTTTTAGTATTTTTAATGAGATACCTGATGAGTGCCGAACCAATAAAACCGGCTCCCCCTGTAATCAATAGCCGCATTTCAACTCCTCATATTGTGCGATCAGACACAATAAAACAAAACGATTTCTAGGTGTTTTTTGTGCCAGAAAGGTTGCAATAACGCAATCAAATTATCTGTGGGTATGAGCAAAGAGAAGGCTAAAGAATCTTAGGGGCAACTAAGGGTATTCCAGTTTTGAGGAATGACCCTGTCTATAATATTATTTTATTTCTTTAACCATTCGAATTTCGAGATTTTGAATTTTACAGGTGTTCCTGCGCCCTCTTTTATGGAATAGGCAGTGATGAGAACTTTCCCGTTAGGGGGGACTTGTCCTGCAAGTTTAAACTTTTTACTTACAGGAGTTTGCCATTCCCAATTCCCACTGCTATTTATTGTTCCTATTGCGATTGTTCCTTTTTCAATTTCACCTGATATTCTGAATCCATATTCAGATATGGAAGGTTGAGGAACAGATAGTAGGTAACTATACACCCCCTGAGGTATGCCATCATAGGATATAGTGGCTGTTTGGGACAAGGTTATTGCCTGATCATAGATGTCAGCATGAGACGTATCTACAGTGGATAGCTGACCCTCAAAGTCGAAATAGTAATTCCTTAGTTTATTAAGCCCAAATTGCAAAATATTCCCGTCATAGGACCTTTGCGTCACTAAGTAGTTTTTATAAAGTGTTCTATGAGGAAGAGCTGTAATTTGATTTTTTTGCAATGGAACGGCTAGGGCCATTACAAAAGGTGGTTTTTCATTTGTAGCAACGCGTGATATTCGTGAGATACACTTTTCATCTTCTTTTAAAATAAGCAATTTTTCAAACTTAAATCGGTGTATGATTTTTCCACTGACAAAGGTTGGTACAAAGAAGCGATAGTCTTTATCTAGGGATATTGAAAAGGTTTTAGAAAAGTTCAAGTAAGTGTTTGGTGCATCATAAGCAAAATAGAGATTAAGGTCTTTGTTTTTGCAAGCGGATGCGTCTAAATCTAGAGCGATATAATTCATATAGAAAAAATCTTTTCCGAAATTATCACGCATAGAGTGGTCTTGTTGGTAAGCGATGTATGAGGTTGTATCACTTCTTTTTAAGGGTGTTGGTTCCAGCTTTAGGTCTAGGTATTCCTCCTGAATTTCAACAGTTTTATAATCTTGAAAGATCAAAAGGGTTTTATAAATAATGGTAGGAATAATGAAAACGAAGGCCAATACAAGGAAAATACCAATAAAATTTTCCTTAATTAGCTTTGGTTTTATAATGTCTATTGTTTTTCCAAGACTGTTTTTAAAGAAGAATTTGATAATGTTCCAATAAATTTGACAAGATGTTAGTAATAAAAATATGGAGAATGCTAAGGCATAAAAGGTATGTCTTGGGTGATATTGTAACGATGATGCGCCACCAATATATCCAACTAAAAATATGATATAGAGTGCGAACCGGGCGCCATATTTTTTTTGGAATACCGCAGTAATAAGCGGTGTTACAGCAATGAAAACTTTAAGCCAAATTGGTGTGTTTTTGATGGCATCAGAGAGAAAGTTATATCCGAAGACATCGCTGGGAAATAAGAAAAACAGGTTTAATATATTTCTAATACTAGCAATACCAGACAAGAAAAAGTCTGCAGGGAAATAATTCGCAATATGAAAATAATAGGCTTGTGAAGTTATATCATATTCAGGTGACCCCATAACAAATCGGGCTATGCGATCGGGGGTGTCACTGTACCAAGCATTTACCGTGTGTTCTACATAGACATCGTTACTATAAGGAATAATCGGCAGCCCATTGGTCATACCGATAGCGGAATCAAAAAATGATGAAAGCCCAAGCAATGCGACATGAAAAAAGTTACCACCGACACCTTCTAACAGGTTGAGTATTGGTAGTGCGACAATCCAAAAACTTCCTAGAAAAGTAAATATAAGAAGAAGCCTTAAATATGCTCCACGAAGTGTAATAGGTAGATTTACAAAGAAGATTAAGGCTAACAAAGTAATTGGTATCAACACCATGACATCCATTCGGAAGCCAAGAGAAGCTCCGATCAGGATGCCTGTTGCTGTTGATAGTAGGAGTTGAGTTTTGTAATTTTTTGATTTTATGAGTGAAATGGATAGTGCAACAGCTAAAATTAAGCTTGGTGCTTTTGAAAAATCGCGAAAATTAATAATATAGGATAGATATAAATCTGAAAGTGTTAAAAATAAAGCCCCGCAAATAGCAAAGGGACGTGTAAGTAATGTTCGAAAAAGAAGAAAACAGGTTACTATTGAAAATGCATAGAAGACTGCGAAATAAGGAATGAGTGTTTTCCAAGATATGGAACCACTCATTTGCCAAGCATAAGAGACGGCCATCATTAAATAGTAATGGCCGCGCTGCATTCCATTAAGTTCTACTTCCCTATACCCTGAGTTTAAACCATTACAGGAAAAAGAGCTACTTTCCTGGTTTAAAAAAGATTCTAAGGTTTTAGTGCTTTTAGTGATCTCAATATTAATATAACCATGACCGCAGGCATGAGTTACAGCAGGTGTAAATTGATATTGATAAAATTGCCCTTTATCAAAGTTAGCCTTTAAATAGAACACAGACACAACAAAAGAAAAAAACAATATCCCAAGTATTGATATAATATCTAATTTGTATTTTTCTAAATATTGAAATGTATTTTTTAAATACTTTAGCATCTTAATTAATTCTTTTGAATGAGTTATGTTTCTTGCACGCCAATAATAACGCCAATGATAATAAGGGCAGCGCTTAATATTTTCATAAAGCTATATGTTTCTCCAAAAAGAAACACACCACCAAGAAATACGGAGATGGATGTCAGTCCAATGTATATTGGGAAGGCTGAGGATATGGGATAACGCTCTAAGACAAAGATCCATGTAATTGACGCCATCAGGGCAGTAACATAGGCTGAAATAATAAAGGGGTCAGACAGGAAATTATAAATTTTTCCGATCAATCCAGTGAAAACAGGGTTTTCACTGGTTGAATTTGCTTTCCCGAGTATTTCAACCCGCCACTTTGTCATCAATTGTCCATAGACAACTAATAACAAAGTAGGGGCTATGGTAAGGAGCATTTTCATCAGATTTTCGCATGTCCATAGCGGTACATATCAAGCATTTCAGGTGGAATGCCCCAATCGACAGCGCCGACTTGGTCATGCAAGGCTTCGAGGTCATCTTTCATTTTTTGACGAACCTGATCAACCATCCGGTTTTTAGAAGGGACAAAACCGTGTTGGTAAGCAGCGTTTAATTGATGGCGCAAAGCTTTTTCAATGGCTTGTTCGCGTGTTAGCTCCATAATTGGTTTTCGTTCTGGCGCAAATACGTTAAAGCGTTCATCTATTTCTTCATCGTTCAGCAGGGCTGCGACGTTTTCCGAGATAAGAGGAGACATATGGAAACCGTCACGTTTTGTAGCTGTCGCAATCACCAGATTAGCCAATGATGTTTTACCTATCATAGGGTAGGAGTCCTGACTGGTTGGTCGCCATCCAACGTTTACGCGTACCAGGTCGGCACGATAGAAGTTGCGATTGACTTGTTCCATCGCCCCCCGAATAAGTCCTTCGACGCTTGTTAAACGACCGTAATCATAGGGGTAAGGTGTAATGAAGTTACTTGCGCCAACGAGTATATGGTCATTGGCAACATTAGGCCCTTGGAAGTAAGGAACGGCGTATAAGCCACATGCCAACCCACGATTTGGTGTACGAATACATTTTTCAAGTGGATTGTCTGTGCTTTTTAATTCAATGGAAACACCCACACCGTAGAAAACACGCTGTACGGGAAGGTCAAAATTACTCGCGTCAAGTATCTTGGAAACGGTTGCCCCTGTAGCGAGGAGGAAGCGGTCACCTTCAATGATTTCACTATTTTCGAGCTGAACGGAAATAACTTTTCCGTTTTCTTCCTTCATGGAAACGGCATTGTCTTCAACGAAATGAACATTTGGGTATTGGCGAAGACAGTTATCTAGTTTCTCAATCATCAGACGTGGGTTAAACCAGCCTTCGTTGTGGATATAAATTCCACGGGTTGCCCGATAACGTTGTTCGGGCAAATACCCAGGGATATCTTTGGGATTTATAACGTCGTATTGCTCATTAAAATCGTCGAGTGCCTGTACGATAGCATCAAAGTTTTCATCATCAAGGTCGTCGGCAGCGGTATTGTTTACGACATATGTACCACTTTCAAAACAACCGCCGCCAGAGCACCCTAAGCACTTGGAACAGCCATCGGGCAACGTATCGCCTGCCGCTTCAATGATTTCTTCTTCGAAATTTTTCCACATGCGTGTTGCTGTGTGGCTCAATTCGAAACGATAGAGATCAAGGTCTGACTCTAACCCGCCTTTTTCAATTTCGGCGAAAGAGTTTAACATAGCTGCTGCAGCTAATGTTGCAGAGCCTTCACGAGCCGGTTTTCCGATTATAGTAATTTCGTCAGCTGGGTTTCCACGACGAATTAGACGGAATGCACTCGTCAAAGCAAGAATTCCGTTACCAACGATAACTGTTTTCATATCAGGTTATTCCAACGTAAGTTATTCTTTTACCAAATAGCATAAGCCGGGGTAATTTTGAGTGCGACGTACGGAGTGCCCGTATTTACCGATTATTTCTTCAGCATAAACCTTGCCTTCTGCTGGGATTGTATTGCGTGTTAATTGCCAAAATGCAACAACGCCACCGGGGATTAGTCGGTCCCAAACTTTTTCAAAGGCATCTAATGTCGGTACAAATGAATTAACATCAAAGAAAGCAAGCGCAACAAACTCGTGAGCATTTTCTGCAAAAAACTGAGGGATCGTTTCGCAGCAATCACCTTTTATAACCTTGTGTTTGCCATTATTGTGTCCCATTGCATTGTTTTGTTCGTGCAGACACAGAAGGTCCTCTAAAAATGTTACGTAGTCTTCGCCGCCGACACCATATGTTCCATCCTTATGTAAATCAGTTGCTTTATCTTTTTCCGAGAAACCTTTGTATCCTTCAAAAGTATCGAAACAAACAATCCGACGGTTGAAGTGTAGCGGCTCGTAAATTGCTCTAAAGTTTTCACAAAGAACGGCCGTTTGGCCCCGCCATGTTCCGATGTCCAAAATCGCACCGGGTTTATCAAGGATCATTTGGTAAATTTCAGATGTCGCTAAAATGCGAGCTAACAAGGACCCTCTTAAGAACAAGCCTAATGAGCGTTCTTTTTCATCATCAGTTGCTTGGTACTCTTTCATCTTGTGAAATAACGTCATTCTCGCGTCCAAGCTATCTTCTGATGAGTAGCTGACTACAGCCGATTCATGTTTCTTCATTTGTCTTTTCCCGTAGCTGAAATGAACCCGTTCGTATATTCTTCACGGATAATATAGAGTGGGCGGTTTTGAACTTCTTTAAAAGTCTTTGATATGTAAATTCCAATTAAGCCCATACAGAAAAGTTGTATTCCAAACCCTATGAGACCCAAAGAGATAAACGATGCAAATCCAGACGCAAAGTTATAACCTAGTAGTTTTTCGATAACAATATATAAAGCTAGCAATAATCCTAAAGTTGCAACAATAAAACCGAATACCGCAACTAAAGTCAGAGGTCTGCTTGAGCAATATAGAATTCCATTAATCGCGAGTATAAGGCGAGACCAAAAATTGTAAGAGGATTTTTGATCAATTCGTTCCTGATGTTCGATTGGAACATATTTATGCCTAAAACCTAACCATTGATCCAAGCCTTGAGGGAAGCGGGACTTTTCAGTTAAGCTGTTATAGGCATCAATAAATTTTCTGTTCATAACCCGAAGAGGGGATGTGTTTTGCGGAGCATCGAATTCTGTTAAAAAGCGGAAGAGGCGGAAATAAAGGTGAGCGGTCACCTTATTAATCCAGGGACTTTTCCTTTCGGAATACTGACCTATAACTAGATCGTAATCTCCTTTGACCATTGTCTCGCACATACTTGGGATGTAAGAGGGGGGGGCTTGCATATCCACATTCATACGAATAACGAATTCGCCTTTTGCTTCTTTAAAACCACAAGCAATGGCTGAATGTTGTCCAAAGTTTCTGGATAGGTCCAAGACTTTGACGAAACGATAGGTTTTACTCAGGCTTATGAGTTCATTTAAGCATTCAAGACCACTGCCATCGTTAATGAAAATAACTTCTAATATTTCATCGAGCTTGTCTGTTTTTAAATAGTTTGACATGACATCTTGAATTTCGGCGCAAAAAGCAGGTGCCAGATACGAATCATGATAAATAGGAACAATAATTGAATACTTCATGTCAGAGGCCATATTAATTAAACATACTTCATGTATTGAGGGCTGCTTGGTCCGCAATTAAATAACAAGTCAAGGATGGAGACACCATGCTCAAAATTTCCCCAAAGTTGTGGATATTCTGAATAGCCAGAATAATCAAACCATGAGACTTCAATATTGGCCTCATTAAATAAGGAAACTTCTAAATAATCTTTTGCAGCAGGACCTGAGATATAGACTGACCCATTTAAGGCTTGGCAAAGAGAAACCAATTTTTTTGTTTTACCTTCGGGTAGGTCAAAATCTTGGCTATTTTTAAACTGGGTGTTAATCCCTAAATAGGCACATATGGTCTTGATAAAAAAAGTGTTTATTTCAGACAGATTGGTTAATTTATCTTCTGCATAAAGGGGCTTTATCAGGTCTGATATTTCTTTAAAATAGGGAGCTTTCGCATAACTTACCTCTATAGACCGCCAATGTTTGCGTTTCCAATTTTGTTGAGTGATTTCAACATCGCAGATACGTCGTGAAATATTGCTCCCAACGGGAATGCTTAGCCAATTCAGACCATTTGGTGTTTTAATTTTATTTCGATTTCGCCAGTCATTTTTAGTAAATTGGACTTCATCGTAAAATACAAACTCATCTACAGAAGCAATCATGTCAAAATACCCCTTCCAAGGAATGTAATTTGACTGAAGAATCGCTACTTTTTTCATAGCATTAGTAGCTTTCTTTAGAGACTTGTAAAAGATACTGCCCATAAGGGTTGGTTTTCATTTTTTGACCGATTTCTTGTAATTGGTCTTTGGAAATCCAGCGGTTTCTATAGGCAATTTCTTCTAAGCAGGCGACTTTTAAGCCCTGTCTGTGTTCAATCGTTTGGATGAATTGACCCGCTTCAATCAAGCTGTCATGGGTTCCTGTGTCCAGCCAGGCAAAGCCGCGTCCAAAGACTTCAACATTAAGTGTATCTTGTTCTAAATAAACTCTATTTACATCTGTGATTTCAAGTTCGCCGCGTTCTGATGGCTTCAAATTTTTTGCAACTTCGATTACGTGGTTGTCATAAAAATAAAGGCCTGTAACAGCATAATTTGATTTAGGTTTTAACGGTTTTTCTTCAAGGGACAAAGCTTTACCATTTTCCCCCATTTCAACAATACCAAAACGTTCAGGATCTCGAACTTGATATCCAAATACTGTTGCGCCTGTGTCTTTGGCTAATGCCTTATCCAATTTGTCTTTGAGACCTTGACCATAAAAAATGTTATCACCAAGGATAAGGCAAACATTATCGTCACCAATGAATTCTTCGCCGAGGATGAAAGCCTGCGCAAGTCCATCGGGACTGGGTTGTTCAACATAGGAAAGTTTCACGCCCATCTTTTGTCCATCACCTAAAAGATCTTTAAAAAGCGGCATGTCTTTAGGTGTTGTAATGATGAGGATATCCCTAATTCCTGCAAGCATAAGAACGGATAAGGGATAGTAGATCATCGGCTTGTCGTAGATTGGTAGAAGCTGTTTGGACAGACCATGCGTCAAAGGATACAGGCGGGACCCGGCCCCTCCTGCTAAAATAATACCTTTCCAAGCCAACGTTCTTCTCCCCCTAAAGACCTTAATCTATTAGCATTGTTTGACCATACTTTGTGTGAATTGTCAAAATAATCATGCGTCGTATTACGAGTGTAGCTAAACTTCTATTTTCTCGGAACATAAGGTCCAGTTTGCATCGTGAATGAAGATGACATCATTAAACAATGGTTCTTCTAAAGACTGAGCAACTTTAATTTCATATGCCTTGGGATGTGAATCGTAGACACCTTTATTGGTGGTATAATGTTTAAGTGCTTCGGCAGATGTGAAATAGCCTTCTTTAAAAATGGCGGTCGTTACAAAATAATCGCCTGCTCCCAAGAGGAGTTTATCGGTTTGAACTTCAATAACACCACTTTTGGGTTGGTTTGGTCCTATGTGAATGTCTTTGCAGAAGAAACGGTGACTGCGGACATTATCAGGTCGTTGAAAACCAAATACAAAAATAGGTTTTTCATCGATATCGTTACGGTTTACACGATAATGAAGCTTAATTTTTAAAGGGTCGCCAGGGGAAAAAACGTGGCAAGCGTCGCCATTCTCATTTTGGAATTCGACATTTGTGATCTCAATGGAGCGATTGCCATAACGCTCACTGGATAATTTTTGCTCGTTTTGTAGGCCACCGTGCCCATGTGTCAGCCGGACAGAGACACTGTTCCAGCCCGCTGAACATTCTATCATACCGGAATATTGTCGACGACCATCAGGATGAAGAACGGTGATTTTCATCGTTTCTTCCTGTTTGGCATAAAGGCTGACTTCTACATATAGTTCTTCTTCTTCTAACGGAGGCAAAACCTGTTCAGATGAAATGGAAAAAGGTGCCTGTAAAAAGACTGAACCATGCCCCTCTAAAATGCGCCCTTTTCGGGCATCTTGTTCAGCTTCTTCCCCCCATGAACCGTAATCGGTATGAAGGTTTATGCCGTTACCGTTTTCATCAAGTTCATGCAAAAATGACATTTGGTGAAGTTCATTTTTAGAGTCATAAAAACGAATGGCTTCAAAGAGCAGAAATTGACCGTCGGCAATTTTTTCTTCAGAGAGTTTTATATTACAAACGAGTGGTTTCGACTTTTGGGATAGGTTCTTTTTTAAGATCGCCAATCTCTTACGGTCTAAACGTTGTTCTTCACGTTCTTTGATTGCCTTTTCATAGGCTGCAGCGACATCTTTGCTGGCCCCATCCATACGGATGCCACCATTGTCCAGCCATAACATGCGAGGGCACATTTTTTGAGCGGAATAAATGTCGTGCGTGACAAAGAGCAATGTTGTCCCTGACCCGGTAGAAAGTTCTTCGATACGTTCCTGACTTTTGCGTGCGAAATAGGCATCTCCCACGCTAAGGACTTCATCAAGAATAAGTAGGTCCGGCTTGACAACAGTGGCTGCAGAGAAACCCAACCGAGACACCATGCCCGAAGAGTATGTTTTTAACGGTTGATCGATATACTCTTCGAGTTCTGCGAACTCTACGATATCTAAAAGCATTTCTGCAATTTGTGCAGATGGAACCCCCATTTGTGCAAGGTATGCTTCTGCGTTTTGGCGGCCTGTAAATTCAGGATGAAAACCTGCGCCAATTTGTAATAAAGCCTGAACGGCAGAATTGACGGTTATTTTACCACTGGTCGGATTTGTAGCCCCGCTGATAAGGCGAAGCAATGTGCTTTTCCCAGCACCGTTCCTGCCAATAATGGAGATCCGTTCCCCTTTTTGAACGGAGAAGGAAACTTTGTTGAGTGCGACATGGAAACGTGCATTTTTAGGCTTGCCCCATAAACGCAACATTTCCCACATCCGATCAGACGGTTTGTCGAAAAGCCGATAGGTTTTTGTTAATGCCTGAACATCAATAAGTAGATCATTCATAATCGGTCATAAACGCCTTAAATCTTTGGAAGAAAAACGTCCCTAGAACAAGAAATACAAGTGCAATTGCTAGTGCAACACCCAAACGGAACCAATCAGGGGAAACTTGTCCGAATGCCCCAAAACCAGTTCGATACATATCGATCATATAGTAGATTGGATTGATATCGACGATTATACGCGCTTTCCCTGGGACCATGTCAGGGCGAAATCCAATGGGTGAGACAAAGATGAGGAATAAAGTGAACAACCCAACGATTTGTTGAACATCGGGAAATAATACCCCCAGTGGGGCCATAAATAACGCCAGCCCCACAAGAAATGTTGTGAAGATAACAATAGCAATTACGAGATAGAGGTTATGCCAACCTAGTGTATTGTTTATGGCGGCTATAATTAAGACGAGCCCTAAGCCAATCAGGTGTGGGATGAGTGCGATGAGCACTAACCGGGCGGGAATAATCTCAATCGGCAAAATAACATTTTTAACCAAATGTATGTTTTGTCTAATAGAGACCGATGCCGCCTGAATGACTTCCATAAATGCCAGATAAGGGACCAATCCGGAAAAGACATACAGAACATAGTCTAAATCGCTGTAACCGGGAAAACGGACTTTAAATACAACAAGATAAACAAACAAGTAGATACATAAGAATAACAGGGGGTTTAAGAAAACCCATAAAGAGCCAAAAAAGGAACCTGAATATCTTTTTCTCAGTTCAATGCGGGTTGTCGATGCAATAACTCGTCGATTGCGGAATAACATCCCAAATAAGTTGGCTATAAAAGACATAAAATCTCTTATCTTTCCTTTTAAATCCCCTGTTACCTTCGCTGAATATAGACTCAGGTCTCGGAAGAATGTTTCTTCATATGTGTTTCTGCTACTTTCATCATATTGTCAATCCGGTCTTGAGAAATGTCACCGGCCTTGATCCATGAGGAAAGTTTACGAATTTGACCATCCAGTTTAAATTTAATCTGTTTAGCAGGTTGTTTTACGCCGTAAGAGGGAGAATATCCCGCTTCTTCGATCTGTAAGCTAACATCCTGGTCGACGTTAAATTCACACTTGATACCGTTGTTTTGTAGGGAAAGGTTATTGGACGCATTGGTGCTGACATCGACACCGACGGCCAATGGTAAATTCCATTCCGCTTCGTTAAAGTTTCCTCCAATGAAACGATCTAGAATGACCAGTGAACCTGATGCAGTATCGTGAACAAATGTGCGCCAATGATTGGGGCCGCCAATACGCTTGTATCCATCATGCCAGCCGCACCATACATAATATTCACCGTCCTGACCTTGTTGTTCTACATGTGGCTCGGCTTCTGCAAACATGCGGAAAATCCAATCCGGGCGCATTTCGTTTTGTTCTACACCATCGAACATGACGGTTGCATGTGAACGTGTGCTGCGGAAATGGTTTCTTGCGGCAAAATCAGATGTATAGACATAACTGCCAGGGTCAACAACGAAGGGGGTACCTGAGAGGTGAAGTTCAAAAGACAAGAGGTCATTGTGTTTATGGTTGCCAAAACCTTTTGTTCCGACAATCGCGTTGTTGATCAATAACCAATTGTTATTTGCATAATTGAGGCTTAATCCCGCATCTGCAAAATGTGCAACACGTTCAGGTGTATCTGTCTTTTTAATGGTGCTTGTATCAAGCCCCCACCAGAAGGTTTCCCAACGTGCTTCGTCTTCGCTTTTTAAGTAGGACTGCCACGTATTATTTTTTAACAGTACGCTAGCCGGGCCATAAAGATGACGGGCATCTTGGCGATCCCAACGACCATAATCTGTAAATATGTGCAGGCGACCATCATCAGCATCCCCGATTTGTGGCATGCGACCGTCTGGTCGTGTCAATGTGGACAGGAAGTCCAGCATCTTTGTCAAAACTTTGGCATAGCCTTCGGATAAAGGTTCATCGCGAAGTTGGGCCATGCGATAGCCAGACATGAATAATTCTGTGACCAATCGGTGATAGGGAACAGAAGATTCATAGTCCGCACCGTCAGGAAGAACCTGTGCAATGATTTCTTTTTCATAAGCATCGTGACAAAACTTACCCCATTCCTGACCTGCCTCAAGATCATTGAAGGCGTTTGCCATGATGTAAAGGCCAGCAACGTTTGACAGGAAGTGGTTACTTGTTACTTCGTAATGGTTTTCCAAATTACGATAAATGAAATCGCCATGCTCAAACAAGGCCTTATAGGCTTCTTCCCAAAATGTCTTTTCAAATGGGAAGTTACATTCACGTAAAATATCAAATGCAATGGCCATATTGCCAGCACGAATAGCCACATCCATCGTACAGGTCCAGTTGACACCAATACCAATAGGATTTGAGGCCATGAAATCTTTTAACTGATCTGAGATCTCACGTGCATATTTGAAATCACCGGAGAGGACATAAGCCTGCGCCAACAAGGGCCAATGTTGAAGACGGCCCAATTCCCAAGGGTATTTGACGTCTGCATTTCCGGGGCGCATTTCAAACAAATTCCATTGTTTGTGAGAAATGTTGCTGGGGAAAGTCAGATTTCGAACCGGGTCCAAATGCCAATTGATTGGCTTGTAATCATAAGACCCATCATCGCCCATATTGCTCGGGATAAACGTGCCGCTTCCAAGGAGGTCGAATTCATGACGCAGAACTCGGTCTGCCTCATTCAAAGTCGATTTCACTTGATCAGGACAATGACGTTTGAGGGTCTCCAGATCCTTGATCGCAATACCCGCATAAGTAAAGGCCGTTTGGCGACGATTGTCCACCCATGCAGTCACGGTCTGACCAGTAACTTTAAGTTGATCGTCAAAATTGTACTGGGGCATGCCCAGTTTGGTCACACCTCTAAGTTTTTCAAAACCTTGTTTCGGTTTTTTAGCGGTCACAATCAGTTTCCAGCCCAAGAAACGTTCAGCAACTGCTTTTGGGAGCCACTTTTTGACACGGCCAGGAATATCTAAATCGTCAATATCTCGTCTTGCAAAAGACAAGTTTGTGAAGCCATTGAATAGCCGCTTCGCGGATGCCTTATCCCAGACGGATACAAGTTCACGCTTATCAAAATAAGTGATGTCGACACTACGTGACAGAACTTCGTTCATGGACCAAAGTGACAAGCGGCCTTTTTTCAAACCACGACGGGCGAACCAAGAATACCAGTATTTAGCAGACCATTGGGAGAGAAGACCGACATAAGATCGTCCGCCAGGTTTTAAAACACGTCCAATTTCACTGACAACATCATATGGTGTTTTTTGCAATGAAAGTTTGGATACACAAATGACAATATCAAAGCAGTCGTTCGTGAACGGTAGATCATCCAAGGCAGAGGGAATAAAAGTACCTTCAAGTCCGAGAATCTTGAATTGAGCTTCAGCTTCACGCAAATTGACCGGGCAATAGTCAACCATTGTCACCTTTGCACCATGTTCAGCGAGTGTGACGGCATCGTACCCATTGTCGCTGGCAAGAATGAGAACCTCTTTCCCATCGAGCTCTTTTAACGGGAACTCTTCGCAAAGCCAGGGCAATTTCGTTTGGTAACGGTTTTTACGTTGTTGGCTGTACCAGGCGAGTTCACGCTGGCGGGCTTTAGTCTGGCGATCATTCATCTCGGTTTCATCGCCGAGGTCTTTTTTCTCCATCGTCGCTTCCGGTGCAGGGATTTCACCTGGTGGAATCTTTGTACCGCCATAGAGATGAAGAAGGTGTTGCCATATCCGCTCAACGTGGCGTTTCCACGAGTAATGTTCGCTTACGGCTTTGACGGAATTTTCACCGAGCTTAGAAATTAATTCAGGGCGTTTTAACAAACCGCAAACGGCAAAAACAAAATCGTTTACATCAGCGGGTTCAACCAATACACCACGAGCATCCCCGACATCTGTAACGCTTGCCAAGTCCTCAGAATATAAGGATGGGCGCATTACATCGCCGATTTGTTCTAAATCACTGGCGATAACAGCACCGCCTAATGCCATATATTCAAAAAGTTTAGTTGGGGACCCAAAGAAACGGCTATCTACCATATGGGCACTGTGTGGTGATATGAAAATATCACATCCCTTTAAAAGTCGGCAGCCTTCAGCTTGAGGAACCATTCCTGTTAATTTAACGCGGTCTTCCAAGCCGTTTTCTGTAACGGCGGTTTCGACCAAATGCTTGAACCCGCCATCACCAATGAGTAGGAAGCGTGCTTCAGGATGTTCTGCGGCAATACGGGGTAATGACTCTGCAAGAACGTCAATTCCGTGCCAGCCGCCAAAGGTTCCAATAAAACCGATAACGGGGGCATTTTCATCCCATCCCATCTCGGTTTTAATGGCTTTTTTCTCGTCAACTGTTGCTTGTTTGTAATGGTCCGTGTCGACCCCATTGGGGTTGACCAGAATTTTACGAGGATCAACACCTCGACGAATGGCCATATCCCGGATTGCTTCGGAAACAACGACGATTAGAGCTGCCTGACGGAATGCAGCTTCTTCCGTTAACATGAAGGTGTCTTCATAATCGTAACCTTGAGTGTCAAAGCTACGTTTCATGGAAATTTCAGAACCATTATATTCCAAAATATAAGGAATACCAAGGTCGCGACTGATGCGTGCTGCGGCGTAGTTGCCCAAAATGAGGCGTTCGTAAATATAAGCAGGCGGTTTATCTAGAGATTGGATTTTTTCTTTCAGGATTTCATAATAATGATCTGTCCCTTTCAGGACGTTGAGATCATTTCCATGCTCACCGGGAGGATCAAGTTTAACTTGTTTAATACCCAACTCATCAATCATGGTGAGAGGATTGGCCATAAGGCAGACAAAATCCTCTGTGGCTTCAGAGAGTTCTTTGGCGACATAAGTCGTATGGCCGTAGCTGCCACCTGCGACAAGCGGTGCCCAGAAATCACCACGGAAATAAATCCCGGTACCGTGAACTTTTGTTTCAGGTGAAGGATTGTCGGGCAAGTTGGAAAAAGCAATAGTTTGGAGATTAGGAAAGACTTGATCAAAAGTTTGCGATACAGAAAGAGCCTGTTGCGCAGTCTCATCAAGAGAGGCTTCAGGCTCTGTACCGAATTCTTTTAGATGCCAGCGTGAGAAAAAACGAGAGGCATAACGCTGTGCAAAAAGGTGGTTCCATTGCCGTAGGCCCACGCGTTGCACAGTCCCTTCACTGCCCCAATATATCCAAACCGGTTTTCCTTTCAGGGTTGCTTTTAGGGCGATCTTTAAGATCGCCCAAGGCACAACGCCGATACCGACAGAAAAGACAAGACCATCAGGGTTGCATTCTGCCACTTCTGCCAAGATGTCCGGGCAGGGTAATAGCTCAGGAACTGGTAACGAATGCTTTTGCGTACCATCGATCGAATATAATGCGAGCTCTTCAAATAGGCCAACATTAAGACTTTCTGCATCTACAAACAGAAACTTTCCTGCACCATTAGTCATTGTTCACTCGATTAAAAAGCAAATCTTCAATTGTCAAAGCAACGGCAGAAGTTTCGATGATTTCCTCAAATGGAATCGGTGCTTCTGTACCGTTTTCAAACGATTGAGCCAGTTGGCGCATTTCTTCGCTATGGCCTTTGTCCGGGTCGTTTGATTGCCAGATAGGTGATTCTTTAATGATTTCTTTATCACCTTCTTTTTTGACATTCGCACTGGCTTTTGTCAGGACTTTAAAGTCATCCACGACATATGCGTCTCCGTCTGCAAAAACCTCAATACGTTCTTTCGGCATGCCTTTTTTCGGGCCGACAGCTGTGTAAATCAGGTTACAGACACTTCCATCTTCGTAGGTCAAAGTTGCGACGAAGTTGTCATTCTTCATATAAGGTGTGTTTGCCGTTGCAATGGCGTGTGCGCTGATATCTTTGACAGGGCTGCGCGCAAGGAAACGGAAACAATCATACATATGACACGCTTCACCGATATTGCGACCACCGCCTTGTTCATCCTGGATCCAGCTTTCTTTCGGGATATAGCCGCCATTCAATCGGTAATTTACCATAATCGGTCCCTGACGGGAGGCCAGTTCTTTGGCAATACGTTGCAGGGCAGGGGAGAAACGACGGTTGAAGCCCACCATCACAATCGGTTTTTTGTCTTGCGGGCACTCGTTGTAGGCTGTTTCGACTTTTCCAAGCTCATCCCAGGTCAAGGCAATTGGTTTTTCTACAAAAACATGTTTACCGGCTTTAATCGCGGCAACAGTTTGTTCGGCATGTTCATTGTGACGAGTGGCAATAACCACCATATCAATTTCATCGCTTTGTAGGGCGCCATCAATATTGGAGGCAAAAAGCGAACAGCTGTTTTGACGGGCAAAGTTACCCCCGCGAATAGCATCTCGACTAACAACACCACGCAGGAAGAACTTATCGCCTGACTTTGCCAAATTGGGAACAAGCATGGATTGACCAAAGGCACCTGCACCAACCAGCGCGTAATTGATTTTGTTTGGTTTAAATTTACGATGCCCCTGTAAAACAATAGTCGGATCATCGTGGTAGGGCTCTATATTTTCGTTATCGTAACGCAGGACAGCCGCGAGGGGCTTTTTCTCTGCGTCTTTATCCATCAGTGCACCATAGACAGCAGGCGCGTCATCGACTTCGCCTTCCACGTCAATCATGGGCCCAATGACGATTTTCTTTTTGGCCAGCAAATCCAAGTAAGCTTCCATGTTGCGGTTCATTGTCCAGCGGACATACGCATAAGGATAGTCTTGCCCAAATTCTTCATAGTTACGGTCATAACGACCCGGTCCATAAGAACTACTCATGAGCAGGTCAATTTCTTTCTTGTAGAAATCGGCGCGCTTAACATCCAAACCGATGTCACCCACGATCACAACAACACCTTTGCGGCGTGTGACTTGCATGGCTGTATTAATAACGATGTTGGATTTGGTTGCTGCTGTAATGATGGTGCGATCGACACCTTGATTACCTGTGAAGTTACGGATTTGCATCAGGAATTCATCCGGATTGCTTCCGCCGGCTTCCATGCCAAATTCGATTGCACGGGCAACACGTTCAGGGTCTGGGTCAAAACCGATCACGCGACAACCGTTTGCAACAAGGAGTTGAACTGTGATTTGACCGATCAACCCTAAACCGAGGACGCAAATTTTATCACCAAGCAGAGGGTCTGCACGGCGCACACCTTGTAAGGCAATAACACCAATTGTTGTTGAACAGGCATCACGCAAGTCGGCACCAACTGGCAGTTTGGCAACCATGTTTTGTTTGACGCAAATAAAATCTGCGTGGTTTGCTTGACCGGCACCGGAACAAGCAACCAAGTCACCGGGGGCAAAGCCTTCGACGCCTTCGGCAACTTCGATAACTTCACCCGCAGCGGCATAACCCAGATTCCAACCAACTTGCCCCATTTCACTTGGGGGAAGCCCGCCTTCTTTGCGGGGAACCAAGCGAACGGTTACGGATTCAAGGATAATTTTGCTGGGTTCCAAGGTGCCCGCATTGGCAATAACCAAATTGACACTTTTATTGTTTCCTGGGTCGACAAGCAGGCATTCATCTAATTCACCGGAGGCAAAGGTTGCTGTTTCCAGCCAATTGCTTTTGTCTTCGCTTAAAAAGCCAAAGACGGCCATGCCCGATAGCATTGCCCCTTTAATAGAAATTTCAGGGATATAACCTTCAGGTACAGGAATGGGTGATGCGTCAGCCTGATAAAGAGCGGGCGAGTCATCTGTCGTCAGGTTTAGAACGCCGTTTTCAAAAGAAAATTCACTGGCGGCGTTTTGTGTCCAGGTAACTTTTGCACCGTCAATAATCGGTTTAACTTCGGCCTCTGCTTGCAAAGCTTTTTTTCGGGCAGTGCGGGCATCAACTTTATTTTTTAAATACCGAAAGGCACGTTTTGGGTCTGCAATGGCTTTGCCAACCTTGCGGGCGCCGTCTTCTGCCTTTTCTTTGACAATTTCGATGTTTCCTTTTGGAGTTTCATCTGGCGGCATTAAACCGGCCACTTCCGTCCCAATAGAAATCATGGAATATTTCACTCGTACCAAAACTGAACCAGTTTGCAATGCTGGTTTCGGAGAACGAGCAACAACAACACCCTTTGAAGCACCTAATACCTGACGCACAATCCCTCACTATAAATGTAGCTAGTTTCCTAATGAAAACAGCTTTTAATTGACCTTAGACCTGAGCACAACATTTTTCTGGTTAAATCAACAAAAAGCTGTATGGAACCTTTGAGTTAAAATCGCTAATGATTGAATGAACTTAAAATCTAAAAGGATCTTGAGTAAAGGAAAATACTATTAAATATCCAAGATTGCTTTCAGGTATGCTAACGGATAGAAATGTTTTTATTGTTTTTTTTATATATTCCCCCCTTTTTATTTCGAGAATCCGATGAAATTGCATAAATCACAAACAACCATTTATATTTATGGACCCGATACTCCTAGTTTGCAGGAGGATGGATTTTTGTGGAATGATTTTAAAAAGGATTTCATGTCCTTGGCGTGCCAGTTTCGGTGGTATCAGTCTGTCGAGTTTGTTTGTCGGGATTTAAATGAATTACCTCGACCTGGGCTACTTTTTCCATTGCTTTACATCATTGGTCGGGGAGCGTTTACGGTACGTGATTTGCAGGGAAGGAAGCAAATACCGGGTTTACGTGGAACGTGTCGTGCTATTTCGAAATTATTCATCGAAAATTTCCAAAAAAAACGAGTCGTCAAGCAGGCGGAAGATTTGTTTTGTCATCTGGCGCAAACTGCGAGGGTTCTCCCCTCCAGGCAAAACATGTCAGGTCGGGTATGTTTTGTTCGTGGTGATATCACACATGCGATTGGAGGGGCTGAAAGCCATACGCGCGGGGTTTTAAATGGATTGGTTGCGCATGGGTGGGAAACAGAAGCACATTTGTGTTACAGGCCCGATTTGATTTCATCAGATGTTTCATTGAGTGTGCATGCTTGTCCCGATATGTTTTTGAACGAGCCGGAAGTACGTCAAATCCAGTACAATATGACATTGTCGAAATGTTTGTTGGAACAATGGATAAAGAAGCCACCAACGTTGGTTTATCAACGTCATGGTGCTTATAGCTTTGCTGGGTTTCGCGGCGCACAGGAACTTCAGATACCTTTTGTGTTGGAATATAATGGTTCAGAAGTTTGGATTACAGATAATTGGGGGGAGCCCCTGAAATATCGCAAGCTGGCTGTGCAAATTGAAAAAACCATTTTGGAGAAAGCTAGCCTTATTGTTTCGATTAGCGAAGTTTTGACACAGCAATTAATTGAACGAGACGTTGATCTTGAGAAAATTGTAACGGTACCTAATGGTGTCGATACATCTGTTTTTCATCCTGATGTGGACGCTTCCTCCTTTAAGGAAAAATATGAGCTAGGTCAGGGACCGGTTTTTGGGTTTATCGGCAGTTTCGGAACATGGCATGGAACGAAATTGCTTCCTGAAATATTTGAAAAATATTGCATTTTGGCAGATGCGCTTGATTTAGCACCTGCGACGTTGATGCTTTATGGGGACGGGAGTGAGCGTGTGGATTGTGAACGTGACGCATCCACACGGATTTTCGGCAAAAATAAAATCATCTTTACCGGACGGGTGGAGGCGCATGAGGCACCAATAGCTCTTGCAGCCTGCGATATTTTGCTTAGTCCCCATGTTGGAAATAAGGATGGAAGCGCATTTTTTGGGTCGCCAACGAAGCTGTTTGAATATATGGCATCAGGCCGTGCGATTGTCGCATCCGATCTTGATCAAATTGGTCAAGTTTTGAAAAAGGATGTGCATGCGTTGACTGTTCCCGCTGGAGATACAACGGCCTTTGCCGAAGCAATGCTAAAATTGGTTCAGGATCATTCTCTTGCTGAACGTCTTGCAGGAAATGCCCGGCAGCTTGCTTGTGAGCAATACAGTTGGGATTCACATGTTGAGCAGATACTACATGCTTTTAAAGGGCGTATTGCATCATGAAACTGCTTTTTCTACTGAAAAAAGTGCGTCATACCCCTCTTCGTGAATTGCCCGGAAAAGTGCGTTTCTTTATGTCGCGGCGATGTCAAAAAGTGATGACCGCTTTACATGATCGTTTTATTTCCCCCTACACGTCACCGTCTAAATATAACGTGAAGTTTAGGCCATTAAGCGACAAGAAAGAACGTTTCCATCTGTCTGTAGAAGATCAACAACGTCTTATGTCTGCAGTACCGTTGTGGATGAACCATGAATTTCAGGTGTTGGGTGTAGGGGCGGTGTCGGCGAATTTTAATGCGGATGTTCCGGGGTTGAAAAATATCAAACTGTCCCGCCTGAGAAATGCTGACAAAGATTTAAAGGTCTTTGAGAGAGATTGTGTGCGATTACGCGCCTTCATTGATCCTGAGTACACCTATATTGACTGGCATAGAGATCGACGAAGCGGTTGGTCTTGGCCCCGGTTGATCCGCCCACAAGAAATTGAATACGGTGTTCCAGAAGGAAGTGATGTCAAAAACCCTTGGGAATTATCCCGCATGCAACATCTTCCATCTATGGCGCTGTATGTTTTGACTTTGGAAAATGCAAATCAGAAGCGTGAAACTTTGGCGGAGATGAGAAATCAAATTTTTGATTTCTGTCAGGCAAACCCACCGGGCTTTGGCGTGAATTGGGCCTGTCCTATGGATATCTCCCTGCGCTTAATCAGTTGGGTCGTCTGTTATGATTTGCTGCGAGACAAAGAGGTTTTATTCACTTCAGTTGAACATAAAGAGTTTATTGCACGGCTGGTGGATCATGCTGAATATATTGAAAAACATATTGAATGGAATTCTTCCGTAAGGGGGAACCATTATTATATCAATTGCCTTGGTCTTTTTGTTGCAGGGGCAACATTGCAGGGACATCCATCACAGGGAAAATGGTTGGCATATGGTGCCGGAACATTTTTGAACGAGACCTCATTGCAATTTTTAAAATCAGGCGGAAATTTTGAAAGCTCTACATATTATCATCGTTTAATGAGTGAAGCTGCTTGTTTTGGTATGGCTGTTTTAATGAAATACCAATCTGAATTGCAAACTCTGTCAGAGCTGTTTATTCAACAAGCTTCAAAAATACCGGGAGGGGATGTGGTCGAGGGCATTTTTCATCAATTCCCAGATATGGTCGCAGATACCCAAGACCGTCTAAGCAAAAGTTATCTATTTTCGGTTTCGTTGATGAATGCAGGCGGTGTTGCACCTCAATTTGGAGACAACGATGGGGGGCGGAGTTTGCCTCTTGTTCCCGATGTAAAGGGGTGCTTTGATTGCCCGCAGGATTGGCCCCGTCATATAGGATTTTGGCAAGGTTTATTTGAAAAAGAAGGCAAAACACTTGAAGCGCAATATTTACAGAGTGTTGCAACGTGTGAACAATCATCCGCGCCAATTGAAGCTGGTGGATATAGGATATTTCCTGATTTTGGTTTGTATGTATGGCAGCAAGTCAATTATCGCTTCTGGTTGAAGGCGTCATCAACGGGGCAACATGGGAATGGCGGGCATGATCATTGTGATTGCTTGTCTTTTGAATTGAGTTGGAAGAATAAGCCTCTCATCATTCAGCCGGGAACGGGTGTTTATACGCCTTTACCTACCATAAGAAATAAACACCGTGATGCCAGCTTCCACAACGGGCCGGTTGGTGAGAAAAAAGTCAATCATTACTTTGGAAAAGGGCCTGAGGAATTATTTAAAATTTTGCATTCGGCAAAAGTGAATATTCAATCGTGTAATGAACATGAAATACTTGCATCGTTTGAACAAAATGGAGAGGTGTTTTCCCGTTCTGTACGCTTTAAGGAAGATAGAATAGACTTTGAAGATAAATGTGAAACTTCTCCGCATGAATATGTTCATGTGCTTTTGATTTTACCTGCCTCATTACTGATTCAAGATAAAGAGGGAGAGGGCGTCGAGATTGATATGGGGGGTTTTTTGTTGCAATTAAAAGGGAATGCATCAAAAATCCAAATTGGACGTGATGAATATTCTCCAACTTATGGTGAATTCTTACCCTGTGTTACATTGTCATTGACGCAACAAAATAGTTTACGCTGGTCTATTTCCGAGAAAGCATAAATATGATGGGGATTGATGTCTAAAACGGTGGTCTTTTTCACATGGGAATTCTGGTCTGGCCCTATACATATTTCAGCGCATGCACTTGCTAAAACGTTTGTTGAAGATGGCTGGAAGGTCGCGTTTGTAACCGTTCCGTTATCACCCCTTCATAGTCTTTTGTCTTCTTCGCTGACAACAAACAGGCGTAAGGAGCTTGGACGTGATAAGGGGGAATGGTTTATGGAGGATCGTTTGTGGGCGTATGTGCCAAATGAATGGTTGCCACCGCAAAATCAACCCTCAAACAAGGTTCTTGGTTTTTTTTATAAGTTTTTACGTAAGCTGTTGCCACAATCTTCCCCCAATTTGGTTGAGTTACTCAAAGAAAACGGGTTTGATGAGCCAACGCTTTCGATACTTGATTGCGCTTATTTCTTGCCCGTTTTATCGAAGATATATCCGCAGAAAGTCATACAGCGTATTACAGATTTAACGGATGCGTTTCCCAATATGGCATCTCAGTATGGCCGGTGGGAGTGTCTCGGGGCACAGCAGGCTGATTTGGTGACTTACAGTTCTCAAGGATTGAAAGAATATGCACAAGCGCTGGGGGCGCGTAAAATAACTTTTATTCCGCATGGTGTTGATTTGGATCTTTTTTCCAAACCACAAGGCGTTCCAATAGAATATAAACAAATGAACAGTCCTATTGCCGTTTATGTCGGGACGATTGGCGAATGGTTTGATTTTGAAGCGATGGAGGTGGCGGCAAAGGCTCTTCCAGAAGTACAGTTCGTTATTATTGGACTGGGAAATAAGTGTCCTGTGGATTTAGAAAAGTGGGTTGTGGATTTCCCCAATCTCCATTTCTTAGGAATGAGGCCGCATAGTCAAATCCCAGCCTACCTGCAACATGCAGATGTCGGGCTGATACCTTTTCGTTTAACTGGCAATGAGGCGTTTGTGAATGCGATTAATCCAATTAAAGTCTACGAATATCTAGCGTGCCATTTGCCTATTGTCTCATCACCGCTACCAAGTTTGACAGCATTAAAACAAAATCATCAGCCCCTTTTCTTTTATGAAATGCCTGCAGATGTTGTTACCCAACTTGGTAATGCCTTGATGTGTAAGAAGGAAACCTCATGCAAAACAGGAAATGCTTTAGGTTGGAAGGTTGTTAAAAATCAGATTTTAGATAGCTTGTATGAAAGCAAAAGTTAATATCAACTGACCTAAGAGGCAGGGTAAATTCCTTTATGCTTGTCTTGAAGACTTGAACGGAATAGAAAACGGGATAAGTTGGTCTTTGAAAAGAAGATGGTCAATTACGGATATCTATCCGCACCCTAACGTCGCCGAGTGATTTTATGAAGTGTATTGCTATTAGTCATTCCTCTCGTCCTTTTTATGATAAGAGGTGTTCTATCAACGTTTTAAACGAACGTTTTGGAGAGAGGGGAGACTTAACTCAGTCAAGATATGAAGATCAGCCCAGCATGAAAGAAGCTGTGGATTTTACGGGTAACCTTTCAATTTGGGTGATGAATGATAGCGATGGAGTTCCGCAATTAGAGTTTTTAGGGAAGTTAGAGCCAGACTATAAAGTTCAATCTGCCCTATTTATCCGTAACTGGCTCGTGGTGTTAGGAAGTGATCGTATCGAAATTTACGATCCCGGGTTTGAAAAAGTGAAAGACATTCGCCATCCACTTTTGTGTGGGGGCCATATGTTGTGTAAAGCCAAGAAAAATTCGATATGGGTCACGTGTGCACCGGGGGATTTGGTTCTTCGGTTTGACTTGGATAGCGGAGAGTTGCTCGAAAAACGACCAGTAGGGCACCAAATTATACAGGGCGTTAGTTATCCAGAGGATGCCGATTTTTCTCAACATTATATTCCAACAGATTTACAACGCTGTCATGTTAATGCGGTGGAAACAGTTGGGGCGACAGATACTTTACTCGTGACGCTTTGGATACAGGGAATGGTTGCTTCATTGGATGCAAATGGAAAGTTGTATCCGATTGTCGAAGGCTTTCGTGGTTGTCATGGGGGACGTTTTCTAGGGAACTCCGCGAGAACAATGTATTTCACTGATAGTGCAGGTGGGGCATTATGGTTGGTGGATATGAATACGGGCCAACTTAAAAAACGCGTGGATTTTGATTGTAAATGGCTCCACGACGCCCTGTGCATTGATGATGATGTTGTTTTGGGAATGGTTGCGGATAAAAACCGTTTTGAATTGCGCTCAATTACTGATGGGACGGTTTATCAATCTGTTTCTACCGATACTCTTGGTGAAACGATGATGTTCGCTACGCACAGCAATTGCGGAAAAGGGTGGACTGACTTTTTCCGAAGAACAGTACGACAGGATTTAGACACTATTCCTGTAGAAGATGAACGAAAAGGCACAGAACGACAACTTGTGGACCTACTGGATGAGGTTTCTTTTTATCCAAGTGTTGAAGAACTCAAAACACGACAAAGTTGGTTTATCGAAGAGGGCAAGCGCGATACTTACTTGTTGATTTCTGATACATTTATGTTGCCGGCTGGCTATTATAAACTTTCATCCCGGTTTGAAATAAAAGTGGGACGATTGAGTGTGGGGCTGCAATATTTTGATGGCAGAGAGTTTGTTTGGCTTGAAAACGAAAATATTGATGCAACGCGTTGTCTTTATAATATTGAGTTCGAATTTAAAGAAAAAACGATTGTCCGTTTTGTAATTGCAAGTGCTGAAAATGGGTGTTGTGATTTCGCATTACCTGAAATCAAGTTGTCCTGTTATGACAACGTTCTTGCACGTTTTATAACTGAGAAAAATTTGATTCTACAGGGGCTCAAAGATGAGAAACGCGTTGTTGGTGATAGCGTTGGTATATGGACATGGTTGCCGAAAAAACAATATGACGGTTTTAAGAAATATACCAATGTGATATCGGATCAAATTTTTAAGACACATTCTGATATCAGCAATCAGATGATCGTCAGCACGACGGCAACCTGTCTTTTTAATGCAAATTATAAATTGGATATAACCATAGAAATTCTTTCAGGTGATATCGCCATTGGATTTATTTCAAAGAAACATAACAAGTGGATCTGGCAAAAACAGTTAAAATCATCACAGGTTTTTCATTCCTTGGATGTTAAGCTTGAAGGTGTTGCTTATCTTGCAGCTGGCGAAGAGTGTGATTTTGTAATTTCAGGTGCAAATTCTGAACAACGCGAAAAATGTGAAATTATTCTGCATAGCGTGGAGCTAGAAAGATATATTCCTCTCATTTATAGCCCGAATAAACTTATGCTATGTGCTGATCCTCAACATGCTGAGTTAATGGGAATAAACCCGTTTATATCCCATAAAGCGTTGACATACGAGAATGTTGAACGGATCGGCTCATGTAAGTTTGAGGCCGGGAAATGGGAGGTTACTCTCATTGCGGATATTTTCGAGGGCGATATTTGCATCAGTTTATTAGATAAATCTAAAAATAGCTGGGTCTGCCAACTTCCTTTCGATAAAGCACATGGGCTTATTAAAGGGGAGTTAATCCTAAAAGAAAATGTAGATTTGGAAATTTGGATTGTTGCATTTAATCAGGATGAGCCCTGTTTTGTAGACGGTAAGTTGAAATACTTGACCTTCGAAAAGAAATAATGCAATTGTGGGCTTCAAAATTTAATGGAATGAGGTATTGACGAGTGTGTGGGTTAGTAGGATCTTTTCATCCTAAGGGTGCAGCAGCGACAGATGAGGTAATCAACCGGATGCGTGACCGAATGACGCACCGGGGGCCTGACGGAGCCGATACATGGCGAGATGGGCGCAATAAATGTGCGCTTGCACACCGCAGGCTTTCGATTATTGATTTGAGCACAGCTGCTAGTCAGCCTATGAAAAACGATGATGGTAGTATTGTCATTGTTTTTAACGGTGAAATTTACAACCACGCTGAAATTCGCGCTGAAATATCTGCAAAACGTGAGATCAACTGGCAGACAGATCATTCGGATACTGAAGTTATTTTGCGGGCCTACGAAATGTGGGGTGTGGATTGCGTTGACAAATTTTATGGTATGTTTGCCATTGCTATTTATGACCAACGCGAAATAAACAACCCAAAACTGCACTTAATTCGTGACCGTGTCGGTGTTAAACCACTTTACATTTCTAAGCTGCCCAGTGGAGAGTGGATTTTCGGGTCGGAAATCCGTGCACTTTTGGAGCACCCTCAGCGCTCGCGCGAAATGGACAAAACAGCATTCTGGCATTATCTGACATTCATTGTTGCACCTGCCCCTTTGACCCTATTTAGGGACATCTTCAAGTTGCCTGCGGGCACGCGGGTTACTATTGATGCACAGGGTGAGGCGGTTTCCCAGCAATGGTGGGATTGTGCGCCGAGCAAAAAAGATATGTTCCGCGAGAAAGATCTGAGCTTTGATGAAGCTAGTGATGAATTCTTGCGTTTGATGCGTCAGTCTATTTCTCGCCGGATGGTCAGTGATGTACCGTTTGGTGTTTTATTATCCGGGGGTGTGGATTCCAGTTTGAACGTCGCCTTGATGTCAGAATTGATGGATCAGCCCGTTAAAACTTTTACCGTTGGGTATGAAACACACGCTGAGTTCAATGAGTATGATTATGCAACTCAGCTATCAAAACGTTATAATACTGATCACCATGAGGTTCGTATCAATTCTGACGAAGCCTTGGATTTCTTGCCAAATTTGGTTGAAATTCAAGATGAACCGATTGCGGACAACGTTTGTATTCCCCTTTATTTCCTGTCTAAACTGGTTCGTGATAGCGGCACAACAGTTGTGCAGGTAGGTGAAGGTGCAGATGAAAACTTCTTAGGTTACTGGTGGTGTGATCACTACCGTCAAAAATATGAAAACCTTTATCGACCAATGAGAGATAACGGTCGAACATCTTTCTTACAACGCTTGCTTGGTAAAACCAAAAATTTCATCCCGACTTTGAATGATGGCGAAGATGAATTAATTAAAAAGCGTTTTGAAAACGGGCAGCAACTTTTTTGGGGTGGTGCGGTTTGTTGGTGGGGCGATATGCGTGACCAATTGACGCCTAATACAGGTCCGTTCCAGCAAGAAGTCAATTGTCCCGTAAAGGGGATGATGCCGGATAGTCATCGTGAATATGATAGCTCCAAAGTTGTTGGGCACTATTTGGATAAGCTTAGCGGCAAACTGACGGAGCCGGAAATTCTCCAGCAAATTCCTTATTTGGAAATGAAGTTGCGTTTATCCGAACATTTACTGATGCGTGTTGATAAGATGACAATGGCGCATTCTATTGAAGCGCGCGTACCATTTCTGGATCATGATATGGTTGAGTTTGCCCGTCGTTTACCTCCGTCTTATAAGCTGGATGACGGCCTTGGTAAAAAGCTTGTTAAGAAAGCTGCTGAACCTTATGTGGACCACGAACTCCTTTATCGTCGTAAGCAAGGGTTTGGTGCGCCGATGGATAAATGGTTTACCGAAGAGCGCTTTGGTAAACGTTGTCTTGATATGTTCGAAAATTCGACAATCAAGAAAGAAGGCTATTTCGATAATGAGTATATCGGCGATTTGTTGAAAAATCAGGTTGATGGCAAGATTAATTACGGTTTCCATTTGTGGACCGTTATGAATGCCGTCATGTGGCATGAACGCTGGATTGCCAATGAGTCTGCCGGTTAACAGAAAATAGATATTGAAAATATAATGACAACTATTTCCCCAAATGCGTTAAGTGATATCCAAGGTTCCTGGACTGAGATTTTAGATACGGACCCTGTTCCTGCTACAGCGCGCTCTCAAGAAGAAGATACGCAACGCCTGTTTGTTTCCTCTGATTTTGAATTAGAAGTGCGTTATCTCTATATGTTCGTCCTGCGATATAATGCGAAACGTGCAGGTGGGGTTACCTTCGGTATACGTCGCTCGTCCAATAAAGAATGGTTGCGATATAAAACAGCTGTTGAAGAGGGAGAACAGGAAATCGGCATAAGCTTTTATGCTGAACGTGCCGGTGTGTTCCATCTGGCGATTGAGCCGGATACTTACACTGAACAGTCAAATGTCGAACTCTCTGATATTAAAGTGGAAGTTATTAAGGGGGATCAAGCACAAGAACGTATTGCTGCTGAAATCTCAACTTATTTACCACATTGGGGGCCTGTAAAACGCAAAGTCCATGACTGGTGCCGTGAATATAGCTGGTTTAACGGGCTGGTAGCCCAGTTGGAAATGCGTTTTGATAAAGAAGAAGTTCTTTCCTTACCTCAATTTATGTCTTTCTGCCCGACGGGACAATGCAATGCATCGTGTGAGTTCTGTTCTGTTACTGTGAACCGTACAGGCGTTATTAAGCGCCAATTGCCGATGGATCGTTTGCGCCAACTGGTTGCCCCTGTGGCGAAAGTCGTGCGTATGTTTGGTTTAGAGGGAAATGGCGAACCAACGCTCTATCGCGAGTTTGATGAATTAAACAGTCTGTTGCGTCAAAACAGTGCAAAAGTATATTTGATCACGAATGGTTCTATGTTGCGCGAAGATCAAATCCCTGATTTGTTAGGGTTTGAATCTATTAACTTTTCTTTGAATGCAGCGTCAGCTGAGACGCACAAAAAAGTTATGCGTTTGAAGAATTTTGATCATATTGTGGATATCATTTCAAAACTGACCGTTGCAAAGAAAAACCGTGTCGTCGAGCTCATGGATGAGCCGCATATTTCTGTATCATTCGTAATTACCAATGATAGCATCCATGAAATTGTTGATTTCATTAAAATGGCAGATCAGGATATGAAGGTTGATAAAATCTTCTTACGTCCGTTGTCGGAAATTGCTACCGAATTGGGTGCAAACGAAGATTTCCGTGATTTGGTGCCTTATGAAAATGATGTTCAGGATGCCTTGGCGGAAGTTGAACATTATCAAAATAAAGTCGGTGTTAAGAACAGTCTTCTTTATATTGATCCCAGCGCATTCCGTGCGGTACGCCCCGATCCGATTGATCGCTTGGTACGTCCAAAAGGGTTTGAGAATAGTTTCTTGTTGCCCCGTGAAAATCTTTGGAATTTCAAAGATCAGGTGTCAGGGGAAAGCCTTTTAAATATGATGAAACTTTCAACCGTAGTGACGGCGAAAGATGAAGAGCTGTGTACGCTTCCTTTAATCCCGGTTTTAAATGGTGAGAAACCTAAATTCAAACTGGACTATGTTCATCAGGGCGTGCCCGTTCAATTGGTCTTTAAAGGATCAAATGGCACGGAGATCTCCAGACATATTATGGAAGATGTCGGGGAAGGCGTGGCTCAGTCTTTGGAAATCACCCTTGATTTGCCGGATGGAACAAATGGTGTGTTTGTCTCCTTGCTTGGCGGTGATGCAGAAGGTGAATTTAAGGCTGAATGGACTGTGGAACGTTTCCGTGTTCCCGGTCGTGGTTTACGCAAAGAATTTAAATTGCCACATCCCGGAAAGTGGGAAATGTCGGTTGAAGGCGTCGGTTTGAACTGGGAAGGCAGCAAAGTCTCTCTGGAATGGCACGGTAAACCGGGGCCGTATCTGTTGAAGAACTTTTCTGTTGAAACCTTCCGCAACGAACAGATTTCTATTCCTGTTAAAGTTAAGGTTGAAAGCGGTGAGTTGGTTATCGGTGTCTTGTCGGAAGATTTCAGTTCATGGGAACAAAAATTTACATTTGAAAAAGGCACCCATGATACGGCTTTGGAATGGAATACAGGCGACAACCGACGGGTTCAGTTGGTTATGTTCCAAAAATCTAAAACCGAACCGCTGATGGCTTCTGTTGATTGGTTGGATATTTTAGAGCCTCTGCCCAAGCGGGGGTCGAAAGATGCTGAAGAAAGTAAGCCTCTGACATCGGTTGCTTTCAAAAACAATGAACTCGACGAAGGTGCTCAATCCGCTGAAGTGTCTGTAGACAAGCCCGGTTTCTTTAAACAAATGGGAGAGGGTATTTCGGGGGCATGGTCAAATTTCACAGGGGCTTTCTCTCAAGCTTTCAATGGCCCGGACTATACAGGTAAGCAAAGTTGGCTTCATCGTTTCTTATGGGGTAAAGAACGGTTTTATTGCCAAAAACCATGGACGGATCTGAATAACTTCTCTGTTGATGGTCGAATTGATGTGTGTTGTATCGCAACAGGCCCCAGTCAGGCAAAATATCAATGGGGTAACCTGTTATTTCAAAGTTTCCAAGAAGTCTGGAATAGTAAGGTTGCACAGGAATTTCGTCGTACAGTAAATGGGAAAGACCCGTTGCCGCCTTGTGCACGATGCCCTATGACGAAGTCGTTTCAGGCACCTTATTTTGATTACCTGATTACACTTCATGAAATTTATCAACGTATTTTGCGCTTTTCTGTGTTCGGAAAGCCTCTTTGGAATGTACCGGGTGGGCGTGGGATTGCTCTGACCTTATATGGGCCTTGCCATTTATTCGTACACCTGTTCCTGATGCGTGGTTTTAAGCGTAAGTGGGGATGGCATGATGTCACCCGACGTGGTTAAGTCTTTTCATTTTTTTGAGGCATATGCTTAGGGGGCATAGAAAAGGTTGAAAGTTTTATCGGTATTTGGAACGCGTCCAGAAGCCATTAAAATGGCACCGGTTGTTAAAGCTCTGGCTCAGTTATCTGGGGCTGAAAGTCGGGTCTGTGTGACGGGACAGCATCGTGAGATGTTGGATCAGGTGGTTAATATTTTTAATCTTCAGGTTGATTACGACTTGAAAATTATGAAACCTAATCAGACGCTTTCTACCGTAACGGTGGGAATTCTGGAAGGTCTGCAAAATATTTTCAAGGAGTGGCGTCCCGATGTTGTTCTCGTTCATGGGGACACAACCTCCACAATGGCAGCTTCACTTGCAGCATATTATGAGAAAATTCCGGTTGGTCATGTCGAAGCCGGTTTGCGTAGCGGGGACATGGATAATCCATGGCCGGAAGAATTCAATCGCCGTTTTTGTGATTTGGTGACACGTTTTTATTTTGCACCAACCGAAAAATCTGCACAAAACTTGCGTGATGAAAATGTGCCGGAAGATCGTATCTTTATTACAGGGAATACGGTCATTGATGCTTTATTGGAAATGAGCGCTATCTTAAAATCGGATGAAGGACGTGCATCACGTATTGCTGCACCGTTCGATTTCCTGGATTTTGATAAGAAATTAATTTTGGTAACAGGGCATAGACGCGAAAGTTTTGGTGAGAAGTTTGATAACATTTGTCACGCACTAAAAGAAATCAGTGCACGAACTGATGTGCAAATTCTGTATCCTGTGCATTTAAATCCGAATGTTCGTGAGCCTGTAAATCGTATTCTAAAAGATACCGATAATGTGTTCCTTATTGAGCCGCAAGATTATGAGAGTTTCGTCTACTTAATGAATCGTGCTGATATTGTTTTGACGGATTCAGGGGGTATTCAGGAAGAGGCACCATCATTGGGCAAGCCTGTTTTGGTTATGCGCGATGTGACTGAACGCCAGGAAGCCATCGATGCCGGTATTGCAAGATTAGTAGGAACGAAAACCGAGACAATTGTGTCGGAAATGTTCCGCCTCCTTGATGACGCAAATGCTTATCAGGAAATGTCACAAGCAGCAAACCCGTTTGGTGACGGAACTGCCGCTCAACAAATTGCAGATATTTTAAGAGATTATTATGAACTTTAAGAAAATTTGTGTCGTAGGACTTGGCTATATTGGTTTGCCGACAGCTGCAACATTTGCAAGTCGCGATGTTGAAGTTATGGGGGTTGATGTCAACGAAGATGTGATTGCCTGTATCAATAATGGGGAAGCACATATTGTCGAACCGGATCTTGATTATATCGTTCAAGGGACTGTGGCATCCGGCAAGTTGAAAGCTTATAATGCTCCGCAAAAGGCAGAGGCATTCATTATTGCAGTCCCAACGCCCTTACGCGATGGTCGTTACCCGGATATCGGAATGGTAAAAGAAGCCACAGCATCGATTGCACCGGTGTTGGAAAAGGGGAACCTCGTTATTCTGGAATCAACGTCACCCGTTGGCACAACTGAAATTATTCAGGATATTTTGAAAGAAGCACGCCCGGATCTGACATTTCCTTGTGATGCAGGTGACGACAGTGATATTTCAATCGCTTATTGCCCTGAACGAATTTTGCCGGGACGCCTGTTGATTGAATTGGTTGAAAATGATCGTATCATCGGTGGTTTGAGTGCACATAGTGCAAAATTAGCTTGTGATCTTTATGGCGCATTTGTTGTTGGCAAGATGTTGAGAACAACAGCACCGACGGCAGAAATGGTAAAACTGTCGGAAAATACATACCGTGACGTAAATATTGCTTTGGCAAATGAGCTGGCTTTGGTCTGTCGTGAAAAAGGGATTGATCCCTGGGAAATGATCAAATTAGCCAACCACCACCCACGCGTAAATATTTTGAGCCCTGGTCCCGGTGTTGGGGGACACTGTATTGCCGTTGATCCCTGGTTTGTAGTTGACAGTGCACCTGAAATTGCAAAGCTGGTGAAGACAGCTCGCTTGGTAAACGAAGCACGCCCTGGTCAGGTTGTCGCTGAAATTCAACAGATGGCATCAGAATTCAAGCATCCGAAAATCGCTTGTTTAGGACTGGCATATAAGCCCAATATTGATGATATTCGGGAAAGTCCGGCAGTAGATATTGTGAAAGAATTGGCTGAAAAAGCACAAGGTGAAGCTCAATTACTTGTTGTCGAACCATATTTGGAAAAGCTGCCGAAACAACTTGATAAAGAAAATATCAAACTGGTGAATTTGGAAACAGCTTTGAACGACGCACATATTGTTGTTTTGCTTGTTGATCATAATGCCTTTGTTGATTTGTCTTTAAAAGACTTGAAAAACAAAGTTATTTTGGACACACGTGGGGTTTGGAATTGAAGCAAGTCTGCCAAAAAGCAGGCCGAATTGAAGTGCTGGAAACGCCCCAGCCGGATATTCCTGAATTAGGGTTGCTTGTAAAAACATCTTTCAGCTGCATTAGCGCAGGCACAGAACTGGCAGGACTTGGTTATGCTGAGATGCCGATGTGGAAGAAGGCCTTGAAGAATCCTGATAAGATTCAAAAAGCCTTCAAGATGATGCAAGAAAGAGGGTTGCAAGAAACATGGCGTAAGGCAAAGGGGGAGCTTGCTCCCCCGACAGCACTTGGATATTCAGCTTCTGGTATTATCGTCGGCGTTGGGGACCGTGTAGAAGGTTTTTGTGTCGGTGATCGTGTGGCCTGTGCAGGGGCCGGTTTTGCCTCTCATGCTGAATATATTTCGATACCAGTTAATTTAGCTGTTCCCATCCCGTCGCAAGTCGGGTTGGATGAAGCTTCCACCGTTGCGATTGGTGGGATTGCGATGCAGGCTTTGCGTCGTGCAACCCCTCAATTAGGTGAAACGGTTGTTATTGTGGGTTTAGGCCTGATCGGTAATCTGCTTGTACAATTTGCGAAAGCTGCGGGGTTACGTGTCATTGCTGTTGATACGGATGAGACACGGCTTAATTGGGCAAAGCTTGCGGGTGCAGATTTTTGTTTGAACGCGACAGGAGATGCTCTTTTAAAAGATTGTCAACATCAAACTGGGTTGCGTGGTGTGGATGCCGTATTTGTTACGGCAGGAACACAAAATAGACAGCTGGTGAATACGGCGGTTGAACTTTGTCGTCGCAAGGGAAAAGTCATTGTTGTTGGCGATGCGAAAATAGATCTAGATCGTGAACCGTTATATAAACGCGAAGCGGACGTACTGATTTCGACCTCTTATGGTCCTGGACGTTATGATCCAGATTACGAAATCTTAGGAAATGATTATCCATTCGATTATGTTCGGTGGACTGAAAATCGCAATATGGCATCATATCTTGCCTTGATTGATGAAGGTAAGGTTGATCTCCATCTAGCTAAACTTGCCCATATTCGTTCTGTGGATGAAGCACCCCAATTATATGATAAAATGAAACCTGAGGCGGTTGATCGCCCACTATTTGGATTGTTCTCGTACAATTCAGAGGCGGCATCTTTGGCTTCTGGGTGGGATGAAACCGCGTCTGTACAGGCAACAGGTAAAATTGGTGTGGGCCTGATTGGTGCAGGTGAGTTTGCACAAGGGATTCATTTGCCGAAGTTATGTGATCATAATGATTGTGATCTTGTTGCACTTGCGACCCGCCAGCCTGCAGTGGCTGCTGGATTGGCGCAAAGTTATAAAATCAAGGATGTTTATGTCGATCCAAATGAATTGATAAATAATCCTGCGGTTCATCTGGTTTATATTACGACAAGACATGACAGTCATGGCAAACTTGTTCTTTCGGCTTTGCGTGCCGGAAAGCATGTTTTTGTAGAAAAACCACTGACACTTGATCAGGATGAATTTCTAGAAATCCGCGAAGAATTTGAAAAACGACCGGACCAGATATTGTTTGTTGGTTTCAATAGACGTTTTGCGCCGGGTACTGTTGCACTTATCAATGCATTAAGAGAGCGAAAAAATCCGTTAATGGTTTCTTATCGGATGAATGCGTTGGCATTACCGCAAAATCATTGGACGCGTGGACCTATGGGCGGCGGGCGCAATCTGGGGGAAGGTTGCCATATTTATGATTTCTTCCAGTCCGTTATTGGTTATCCAGCTGTGAATGTCCAATCAATGACCATTGGTGGAACATCGGCGGATAAAGCAATGAAGCAGGAAAATTTTTCTACTCAAATCCGCTATGAAGATGGTTCAATTGCAAATCTGATTTATACGTCATTAGGGCATAAAAATTTAGATAAGGAAAAAGCCGAGATTTTTGCTGATGGCCATGTCTATGATTTTGGTTATGATAAAGTGACGGACTTGGCATCTGGGGCGACCTTATGGCAAGGTGATTTGGATAAAGGTCACGGTGATATGATTGATTGCTTGATCCGTTTTGTAAAGGATCCGTCAAAAGGTCGAGATATTTGTCGTCAGCAAGTTGCAAATATGGAAACCACTTTGCGTGCCGAGGAAGAGTTCTGGCGCCCCGTACAGAGCTAGCTTTTATTTGAACAGACGCAGGCTGTTAAGTAAGCCAATAGGTGAAGATAGATGTGTGGTATCGTCGGAGTTGCGTTAAGTGGAGATGCAGAACGCACTTTGTCTGTGGATCTTCTCAAGACCTTGAGTGATACCATGCACCATCGGGGGCCTGATGCAGATGGTCAATGGCTTAATAAATCAAAAAAAGTTGGTTTTGGGCACCGCCGATTAAAAATCGTCGATTTGGAAGATACTGCCAATCAGCCTATGGTTTGGCGAAGTTCGAACAAAAAAGATGTTGTTCTTTGTTACAATGGCGAAATTTATAATTTTCGTGAATTACGTCAACAACTGGAACGGTCTGGGCGGACGTTTGTGACAGATCATTCTGATACGGAAGTTCTGCTGCAGGGATATTTATGCTGGGGCCTTGATGAGTTACTAAAAAAAATTCGTGGTATTTTTGCGTTTGCCATTTATGACGAGCGATATGAAAAGCTGTTTTTAGCGCGTGATTTTGCCGGAATTAAACCACTGTATCTGACCCGACAAGGCAATCAATTGATCTTTGCGTCTGAAATGCGCGCGATTTTAGCCATGCCGGGTGTGGAAAAAAAACTCAATCGTCTTGCCCTGCGCCATTACCTCTCTTTTTTGTCTGTGAGTGCGCCTTTTACCTTGATGAAGGGTGTCTATAAACTTCCTCCGGGTCACTTGTTGGAATGTGATTTAAATACTTTTTCGATGCAGACCCGACGTTATTGGGTCGCAACAAACCATGATACAGGGAATTTATTTGAACAAGGGCTAACCGTTACGGATCCAGAGGTTGCAACCTTAAAAGTTCGTGATCTCTTGTTTGAAATTGTTGAACAACAACTGGATGCAGACGTTCCAGTTGGACTTTTTTTATCCGGTGGAATTGATTCAAGTGCCATTCTTGCGTTGACACGGAAGATTACGGGTAAACGGATGGATAGCTTCTCTGTTCGGTATGATGAGGAGAATTATCTGGATGAGTCCGTATTTGCGCAGGAATTTGCAGCCCAAATGGGGGCTTCTCATACCAATATAACCCTTAGTGAAGAAGATGTTTTTGCAGACTGGCATTCTATTGTAGAAGCGCAAGAAGATCCACTTGCTGATTGGGTATGTATGCCCATTTATGCGTTGGCACGGGAAGCTCATCAAAAAGGGCTGCGTACGGTTATGGTGGGAGAAGGGGCCGATGAGCCTTTCTTCGGCTATATGCATTATTATGACAGTCTACGCCGTCATGATAAATGGTGGCATGCAGGCCAATCCATGATTGGGGGGCACCCTCTTTCGAAAGGAGTGGCATCTATTATTGAGCAGCTTCCTGCTGATCAGCCTGGAATTCTCTCTCGTTTAGATTATTTAAGTCGTTTTCTTCGAAAGGAACCGCAGTTCTTATCCGGGGCAATTGGGTTTTATGATCTTAATGCGCAATGGATTTGTCCGTCCTTTCCACAGGAAAATGAAAGAGTGGAAATTGAGTTTGATTTATCTACGCTTGGGATGGATGCAAGTTGTGAGATTTTATTGAGTGCACGGGCTGCGGCGTCTCATTCATTATTGAAATTGAAAACAGATTATAAACAGGCCGATATCTGCCAACAGATGATGATGCGTGAGTTGGACCATCGTTTACCTGAATTACTGTTGATGCGAGTTGATAAAATGACAATGGCTCATAGTATCGAAGCTCGAGTTCCTTTTTTAGATCATCGCCTTTTGGAATACATGGCAGGATTATCTCGTTCTGTGCGCTTGTCTGGTGCAAATGGAGGGGGATATACAAAGCCTATTTTGAAAAACGCATTAAAGGGCATTTTACCGGATGAAATTTTAAATCGCCCCAAAACCGGTTTTGGGACACCTATGTCCAAATGGTTGAAAGGGCCTGTTGCCCGTTCTGAAATTGATAAGTTATTGAGCAGCCCCTTATTGCAAGAAGGATATTTGGATGAAACCCGGGTGAAATATCTTGTTCAACGCCATTTGAATGATCAAACGGAATGTAGTCAAATGATTTGGGCCTTGATAAACTTGGATGCTTGGCATCGTAGCCACTGCCTATCGTGAGCTTAGGATAGATTATGTCGATTCTTATCTTAAATGACCATGCGACAATTACAGGCGGGGCTGCAAAAGTGGCGATTTCGGAGGCGGTCGGGCTCGCAAATGTTGGTAAAAAAGTTCACTTTTGGGCGGGGGGTAACACTTTTGACCCCCTTCTCGATCATCCAAATATATCGGTGAAGTTAAGCGCTCAGGAGGACCCTTTAACACAATTGGGTGCATCGCCAATCGTTGCGTTGAAAGGTGCGTTTCATAATACTTTTTTTGTAAAGATGATGAAAGAGTGGTTCGATGAAATCAATGGAGAAGACCCCGTTGAGATTGCTCATATCCATGCTTATTCTAAAATCCTAACTGGCAGCGTGATTGAACCCCTGCGGGAGATGGACCTTACAAGAGTTCTCACTTTGCATGACTATTTTTCCGCCTGTCCAAATGGTGGCCTCTATAATTACAGTACTCAAGCAAATTGCGGATATACTCCACTGGGGATGTCTTGCGTTTTCTGCTCGTGCGACTCACGTAATATGGCTTTTAAAATGTTTCGTGTACTGCGACAGAAACGATTTCAAACTGACGGTATCCCCACAGATATAGACGGTTTTATTGCCGTCACAGATTTTAGTCGACGGGTGTTGGAGCCATTTCTGCCAATAGATCGTACGATTACGACACTTTTGAATCCAATAGCACTAGATAGATATGATGTAGTGGATGTAGCACAAAATGATGTCTTTCTATCTTCAGGACGAATTTCACCAGAAAAAGGTATGGACATATTTGCTTTAGGCTGTGAACGGGCTGCCGTGAAAGGCAAAATTGTTGGTGCAGGGTCGCAATTCGAAGAGTTGAAGCAGCGTTTTACTCAATTGGATTTTACAGGATGGTTGACGGGCAAGGATTATATCCATGCCTTTTCCCAAGCACGTGCTTTTGTTATGTCATCCCGGTGGCAGGAACCAGAGGGGCTCGTTTATTTGGAGGCTGCTGCCCATGGAATTCCAATTATTGCGGCATCTAATACGGCTGCAGAGCAATTTGTCCGAGAGTTCGATGCTGGAAAAGTCTTTCCTAATGGTGATGTGCAGGCCTTGAGCCAGATCTTGAAAGATATTTCCCTAAATGATACGTGGGTCGTGGAAAAAGGAAGAAATGCGAGGCTAGGATTAGAAAGCCAATCAAGAGACATGCCTACGCATATTCAAAACTTACTAAAAATTTATGCTGAAACGATAAAAATAAAATAGTTGGTATAGGTTACCCTTCCCAACCATTCTGCAAGGCGATGCGGACGGCTTGGGCGCGGTTGGCGGCTTCCATTTTGCGATAGATGTTGCGTAAATGTACCTTGACGGTGATTTCTTGTAAGCCAAGTTTACGCGCAATTTCTTTATTCGTGCTACCTTCGATCAAATGGCCGAGAATTTCTTTTTCCCGGTCGCTTAAGCGTGACAGCGGGCCGTTTTTCATATCGTTGCTGGTTGCACTGCGCCCGATCGGGCTATCGTCATTTGATTCGGGTGTATCCTGAAAGGCGGCAGAAGGAATGTATTTTTCACCGGACAAGACCAGACGCAGCGCATTAACCATAGCGGATCCGCTGATGGTTTTAGGAACGTATCCAGCAGCACCACGTTCAACAGCTTCCAAAACGTCATGGCGATTAAAATGCCCGGATAAGATGACGACAGGGACATCTTTATGCGCCTCACACATTTTGACTAGACCATCAAAGGCGTTCATTCCCGGCATCTTTAGGTCCATCAAAATGAGCCCCCAGCCATCGCTTGCTTTTGAGATTTCGTAAGCTTGATCGAAGGATGCTGCTTCCATGATTTCAACGTTGGGGCTTAGTTCCTCAAGAAAGGGACGAAGGCCTTCGCGAACGAGATTGTGATCATCTGCAATAAGAATTTTCATGTGCGCTTTTTCATTTTCACCAATAATTGGGCATATCATATTGTAATATTATATATTTCTCAATCCTCAATAGTAGAAAACGTACTTTCAGTGACAGATTTGAGAGCTTCTTCGATGCTCTCGGATAAATAAGAAAGACTGACAGGCTTTTTAAGGATTTTGAATGCAAGTGAATTCAGATCGTGCTGATCGGCATCATCCATCCCGGTATGTCCGGTGACAACGATGACGGGAAGGGAAGGACTGCGCTTTTTTAAATTCTGGATTAAAACATAACCATCCATACGGGGCATGCGCATGTCGGTGACAACAACATCAACGGTCTCCATATCATAGAGTTCGAGTGCTTCTTCACCGTCACTTGCAATATTGACCTGATACCCTTGATCGAACAAATATTCCATCATGGCTTCAGCGGCGTATATTTCGTCATCGACAACAAGAACTTTTGCACCATCTGCATTCATATCCAAGTCGTCGTCTTCATCGTCATCCAGTTCAATGATCGGAATTGGAATATTTTTGGGCATGGTTTTTTGTGCAAGGCGCATAGGAGAGAATTTTTCCTCTTCTTCAATGGCACAAGGCAAAGTTATGTCAAAACGTGCCCCTTTGTGAACGTTTCGTGCCCGAATGGCCCCCCCCATTGCGGCAATAATACCGTAACTTACAGACAAACCAAGACCTGTCCCTTTGCCAACTTCTTTGGTGGTGAAAAAGGGATCAAATAATTTGGCAAGCGCATCTTCGGGAATTCCGCCTCCGTTATCTGTAACCGCAATATTGATTTTATGGTCAGCTTGATCATAGGTGATTTGCAGAATGATCTGTTTATTCTCGTCTTCTTCCCAGCTTGCTGTTTTATGCCGCTGATTGATGGCGTCGCGCGCGTTGTTAACGAGGTTCAGGATAACTTGTTCCAACTGTATGGGGCGCCCGTTTAGCATGGCGTAATGGGCAGGATAGCGAACATCCAGATGAATACCTTCCGCAAGGAATTGGGACTCGATCAAATCTACAGATTGCCGAACGACTAAAGTGGGATCAAAGAGTTCCAGATCACCGGTGTCTTTGCGGCTGAAAATACGCATGTGATCAATAATGTCCGCCATGCGACCACATTGCATGCTGATGAGATCAAATTTTTTCTGACTCTCGTCTTTTTCAAGTTTGCCGCGTTGCATTTTAAGCAAGGAACCCTCTGCTGCAAAACGCATGATGTTAAGCGGTTGGCTCAGTTCATGGGTAATGCCGGCAGCCATTTCCCCTAAGGTTGCGAGCTTGGACGTTTGTGCAAGATGTTCATTGACGCGATTGCGCTCGGTGACATCACGGATAATGAGTAGTCGGGTTGTTAGGCCTGCGTAAGAAACAGGGCGTGAGGTTATATCGGCTTCAAATAATCGCTCATCCATGCGTCGTAAGATAACAGAGCCGATGAATTGTGTCGGGTCATCATCGGTGATGCGTGGTGCGTTGGCAAAAATATCTTGTTCTTTCTCCAGAAAATCATAGAAGGATTTATGATAAATCTCCGCCCGATTGGTGGTGGCAAACAAGACATGGCCTTCTGGGTTGGAGAAAACGATTTTATGCTGTTCATCCAAAACAAGAATAGCGTCAGGCGACATATCTACGAGGCTACGGTATCGGCTTTCACTTTCACGCAAGGCTTCTTCTGCAATCAAGCGGCTGTGCTCGCTACGTAAACTGGTTAGGCCATAGCCGACGTCATTTGCAAGTTCAGACATAAGGTTGATGTAGCGATTATGAAACGTTTTGAGATCGCTTGACACAACGGTTAGAAAACCCGTGACTTTTGTATCAATCCAAATTGGAAAAATACCGGCAACGCGCAGGTTTGCATCCTGAAAAAAAGGCTGAAAGTCTGGGTAGGCTTGCATCAAAAGATTTTCATCGAGGATCATATATTCTTGCTTGATGAAAGCTTGTTTCAATGTGCTTGATGGGCGATAGGAGGTCAGTGGAAGTTGATGACCACGCAGCATATTCACTTTGAGAAATTCCGGTAATTGCCCGGTTGTATTAAACAGGGAAATCCATGCTGTATCAAAGGGGAAGGTTTCGGTGATAATACGGCAGATTTCCGATAGGATGAAACTTTCGTTGCGGGCATGAAACAGGATATTGCTACAAGAACTAAGGGTCTCGGATATTTTCTTGCTTTCAAGGATTTCTTTTTCACGTTCCTTGAGGGCTGTAATATCAGTGTAAATCCCCACAATGCCGCCTTCGGATGTCTGATGTTCGTGAACAAGAAGGTGGCGGCCGTTTGTTAATTCGACTTCATTAATCCCACATTTTTGATGTGCATGTACAATGGCTTTTGCATAAGTTTTAGTAAAGGGGCGGGGGTATTTAATAACCTTTTTCTGGTGACAAACTTGCATTAACTTAAGGAAAGTTGGTTTTTTACTGGCATAAGGGGCCAGAGCAGGGAACATATCGAAGATGGTATTGTTCCACATAATTAAACGGTCTTGAGAATCCCACATTAAAAAACCGTTTGGAAGCGCGTTTAGCCCTTCTTCAAAACGTGCCTTAAAGACGGTGCTTTCCGTATGGTCAGAACCGGTCCCGCGATATCCTGCAAAATCACCATTTTTATCGAAAAACGGCTTTCCATTACTTGTTACGCTGATTTCACGATCACCTATGTGGGTCGTATATTGGAAATTGCGAAATGGTCTGTGATGATCAAGATCATCAAGATGTTGTTTCCATTTGGCACTTTGCGATGCATGTGGTTTTAAGGCCAAGCGGGTTTTACCAATCAGTTGCGATTCGTTAATGCCGGTTAATTGAGTAAATTGGTCTGAAAAATAGCTAAAACAATGGTTTTGATCTGTTTCCCAATACCAGTCAGAACTTGCATCAAGAAGGTCACGTAATTTGATTTCGTTGTCGGTTAAGCTTTCTTGTGTTTTTTGCAATTCCATTGTGGATAGATAAAGCGAGATCAGATCCGCAACAGCATTGGCAAATTGTCGATCACTGTCATCCCAATGACGGTGTTGTTGTCGGGTATATATTTGAAGAATGCCGTGTGCCTTTTGCCCGAAATTAGTTTGCACCATTAAGATAGATAACGGTCTGTCATTTTTTTTGTAAAAATTAATCAGTTCTATAAAGCGCAAATCGTTTTGAATGTCAGGGATACTCAAGGTCTTTTCTTGCTGGAGGGCAGCGAAGAGTGCAGGTTGTTGGTCTGAAGAAATGTGAAGGGGAGGTCTGTTTTTATCTTGTTGGCTGTCAAAACAATATCGTTGGATGAGATTGTTTTTTTGGTCATCAAAGCGCCATAAGCTGACTTGTGCACAATCAATCGTTTTTGCTGTTTCGTTAAGAAGCCAAAGGATTGTCTCTTCGGGTGTAGATTGCAGAGGAGCCTGTGTCTTATGTGACATGCTTTCAATTGCGCCGAGATATTGCTGTAATTTTACTGTGTTGTTCTTTTTGAGATGACGGCGTTGTATGAAATAGACGCCTGTAACCAAGGTAAAAAAAATCGCAATGACAAAAAGAAGGATTGTCTCTGATGATGGATCGCTAAGCGCGACATTGGCGCATGCCTTATTGGGGATGAAACTCAATCCAAAGAAAAGAGGCGTGAAAAAGCGGCGGTACATGGTTTTTCTAAGATCGCTTGTAATGGATGAGGTATGAGCGTTTTTTTATATCTATGAATATTCACTCTATCTGATTGTCGAACAATGGCAAAGCGTTGAAGATGAATAATTTATGGCGATATGTTCCGTTTTACACTTTATAGGTAATTGGCAATTTGCAATTCGCGATATTTTCAGCTATTAAATACAATTATAAGTAATTAAAATATGACACTATTGTTACATTCTTTTTTTACTGTGTACTTTTTATGACTAAAAAGTTACAAGCTCCTGACTTCAATAGGGCGAATGGTGTTCAAATGGCTGAGAATCCTCTTCCATCCGGTGATCTGAAGAAACTCGATAAAGAGTTGAAAAACATCAGTAGATTCGAAGACGCTGTGCAAGAAATTAGTCGCGGCAATCTGAAATTTGGTATTTGTATTCTTTTTCTGGTGATGGTTGGATTCTTTGCCTTCACCCAAGTTGCAGATGCCAGTAATCAGGTCTTTATCGTACTGGCAGGCTTGTTGGGTGCCTACATGGCATTGAATATTGGGGCAAATGACGTTGCCAACAATATTGGCCCAGCAGTTGGTTCCAAAGCATTGACCATGACGGGGGCGCTTATCATTGCCGCTGTTTTTGAGGCTGCGGGGGCGATTATCGCCGGCGGTGATGTGGTGTCTACGGTACGTAAAGGTATTGTAAACCCGGCTGCGATGGAAAGTGACGTCATGTTTATTCATGCTATGATGGCGGCGTTGTTTGCCGCTGCATTATGGGTAAACCTTGCGACATTTATCGGTGCACCCGTATCAACGACACATTCTGTTGTCGGTGGCGTTATGGGGGCCGGAATTGCGGCAACGGGGCTCAGTGCTGTCAACTGGGTGACAATGGGAAAAATTGCAGCAAGTTGGGTGATCTCACCTGTGATGGGCGGGGTGATTGCAGCTGCCTTCCTTGCGCTGATTAAATTCCAGATTTTATTTAAAGAAGACAAAATCACGGCAGCCAAAAAATGGGTTCCAATTCTTGTTGGCTTTATGGCTGGAGCTTTTGCAATGTATTTGACCATGAAAGGGTTGAAAAAGCTTTGGAAGCCGAGTGGCGAAATTGTCATATTAATCGGTCTTGTTTTCTTTGTAAGTACATGGGTGATCGTGAAGCCTGTTGTGGCCAAGGCGGCTGCAAAAATTGAAAATCGTCGTCGTGCTGTAGGTGACCTTTTCACGATTCCGTTGATTTTTTCTGCTGCTCTCTTGTCTTTTGCGCATGGTGCAAACGATGTTGCAAACGCTGTTGGTCCATTGGCTGCGGTTGTTGGTGTGGCCAGCGGGGCAGATATGACAGGCAAAGTTGATTTGCCGATGTGGATTCTGATTGTTGGTGCCTTGGGGATTGCCGCAGGTTTGTTGCTGTTTGGCCCGAAACTGGTGCGCACAGTCGGCGAAAAAATCACCAAACTGGATCGTGCTCGCGCCTATTGTGTGGCCTTGTCGGCGGCAATTACAGTTATTATCGCTTCTGCCTTGGGGCTACCGGTGAGTTCAACACATATCGCGGTTGGCGGTGTGTTTGGTGTCGGTTTTTTCCGTGAATATCTGAACAATAAGAAAAAACGGGAACGTTTGGAAAAGGTTTTACCTGAAGCCGGTGAACCGGGTTCGGATAAGGGGCGTGGCGAGGCCTTGGAACGTTTAACCAAAAAGCAGGAAAAATCACGCCGCCGCAAGCTGGTTCGCCGCCAGCATTTAACGACGATTGTGGCTGCCTGGTTGATTACGGTGCCGCTTTCAGCCTTGTTGGCAGCGATCCTTTATTGGATGATGTCTACGATGATGTAAGTCAAAATGATCGTTGATTTTTGTTACAAACGGCCTTCAGTTGAATGAAGGCCGTTTTTCTTTGGGTGAGGGGGCATTGATTGGTTGTTGTTGATTTTGAAAATTGCTATACCTTTCACCCAAATAGAAAAGTGTGTTTTGTCCGTTTCAAAAGCATGCTTTTAATGAAGATATAACAGATTGGGTTAGTCACTTGACCAGCGACAACGAACAAACACCATCAAGTATGGACATTGCACCGGTTTCTATCGTAGACGAAATGCGAAGCAGCTACCTTGATTACGCGATGAGCGTAATTGTTTCCCGGGCACTGCCGGATGTGCGCGACGGCCTAAAGCCGGTACACCGTCGTATTCTCTATGCCATGAAAGAAAGCGGCTACGAGTACAATAAACCTTATCGTAAATCGGCCCGTATCGTCGGGGATGTCATGGGTAAGTACCACCCGCATGGTGACAGCGCGATTTACGATGCGATGGTGCGTATGGCGCAAGACTTCTCTATGCGTTTACCTTTGATTGACGGGCAGGGCAATTTTGGCTCTATGGACGGTGATCCACCTGCTGCCATGCGTTATACCGAAGCGCGTATGGATAAAGCGGCTCATAATCTGATTTCTGATATCGACAAGGAAACCGTCGATTTTAAAGCCAACTATGATGATTCTACGGTAGAGCCTAGCGTCCTACCTGCACAATTCCCCAACCTTCTTGTGAATGGGGCTGGTGGTATCGCCGTTGGTATGGCGACGAATATCCCGCCACATAACCTTGGGGAATTAATTGATGCCTGTTGTGCGCTCATTGATGATCCGCATTTGTCGATTGATGATCTGATCCGGGATTATGTTTTCGGGCCTGATTTTCCGACCGGCGGGATTATCCTTGGGCAATCTGGTTTGCGCTCCGCGTTTCATACAGGGCGTGGTTCCGTCATTATGCGCGGGCGTACGGAAATCGAGGAAATCCGCAAAGACCGCATGGCGATCATAATTACGGAAGTTCCGTATCAGGTCAATAAAGCCCGTATGATTGAAACGATGGCAGGTCTGGTTCGCGATAAGAAAATCGAAGGCATTTCCGATCTGCGCGATGAGTCCGACCGTCACGGTGTTCGTGTGGTTGTGGAAATCAAAAAAGGTCACCACCCGGAGATCGTCCTCAATCAGCTCTTTAAATTTACACCGCTGCAAACCAGTTTTGGTGTGAATATGTTGGCCCTGAACCAGGGCCGCCCGGAATTAATGAACCTGAAGCAGATTTTACAGGCCTTTATTGCATTCCGTGAAGAAGTTATCACCCGCCGTACCGTTTATGAACTGGGTAAAGCACGTGATAAAGCACACGTTTTAGCCGGTTTGGCTGTTGCCGTTGTGAATATTGACGAAATTATTGCACTGATCCGTCAGGCCGCTGATCCGCAGATTGCGCGAGCGGCCTTGATGGAACGGGCATGGGAAGCGGGCGAAGTCGAACCGTTGATCCAATTGTTGGATGAGCCGGATCGTCAGGTTGTTGATGGAAAATACAAACTGTCAGAAACACAGGCCAAAGCCATTTTGGATTTACGTCTGCATAAATTGACAGGTCTGGAACGCGACAAAATCGCCAATGATTTGCGTGAATTGGGTGCGGAGATTGAAGAATATCTCTCTATCTTGCGTTCACGTGAAAAATTGATGACTTTGATGCGCAACGAATTGTTGGATATGCGCACGCAATTTGCGACACCGCGCCGTTCTGAAATTCAAGAAGCTGAATTTGAACATGATATCGAAGATTTGATCCAACGCGAAGATATGGTCGTGACGGTGACAAATTCCGGCTATATGAAGCGCGTGCCGCTTGATACTTACCGGGCGCAGCGCCGTGGTGGTAAAGGCCGTTCAGGCATGAGCACCAAGGAAGAAGATATCGTCGAAAAGGTTTTCGTCGCCAATACCCATACACCGCTGTTGTTCTTCTCTTCCAGTGGGATGGTCTACAAAATGAAAGTATATCGTCTGCCATTGGGGACACCGCAATCCAAAGGCAAGGCGATGGTGAACTTGTTGCCGTTGGGTGAAGGCGAAACCATTTCAACCGTTATGGAACTGCCGGAAGATGAGAGCATTGCAAAAGATATGCATATCATGTTCTCAACCGCCTCTGGCGGGGTGCGTCGTAACTTGTTGTCCGATTTCACAAATGTGAAGGCCAACGGGAAAATCGCGATGAAGCTTGATGACGGCGATTCGATGGTGGCTGTTTCGGTCTGTAGCCCGGAAGATCATGTCTTCCTGACGACACATAATGGTCAGTGTATTCGTTTTGCGGTTGAAGATGTTCGTGTGTTTGCGGGTCGAAATTCAACAGGTGTGCGTGGCATCCGTTTGCAGGGTGAAGATCGTGTTATCAGTATGTCAATCCTGCATGGCGGGAAATGGACGTCTGAAGAACGTGATAACTATTTGCGGTATGCCAATGCGAAACGCCGTGGTGAAGAAGTCGTTGCAGAAGGGTTAAGCGAAGAGCAGATCACCGAAATGGAAGCGGCAGAAGAATTCCTGCTGTCCGTTACTGAACGTGGTTTTGGGAAACGGTCTTCTTCCTTTGAATATCGTACAACCGGGCGGGGCGGTAAAGGCATTGCCAATATCGAAATGTCCGAACGTAATGGCAAGGTTGCAGCCTCCTTCCCAGTCGAAGTTGAAGATGAGATCATCATGGTGACAGATGGTGGGCAACTGATCCGCACAGGTGTAGACCAAATCCGTATAGCCGGGCGTAAGACTCAAGGCGTCACCCTTTTCCGTGTTGCAGATGGGGAGAGTGTTGTCTCCGTTAGCTGTTTCCGCGATATGGGGGATGATTCTGAGGCTGACGTAGATAACGATACTGAGGTCGCAACTGAAAATGAGACACCTTCTGCAGAAGGTATGGAACAACAGGCAGAACAAATTGCCGATATACAGGAAGGCAATGACGAAGGCGTGGAAGGCTAAAAGTCTTCTACGCACGGCCTGTTATGCTTTTGAGGAGTGATGTCTCATGGTTAAAAAGCGCATTGGTATTTATCCGGGAACCTTCGACCCGGTAACAAACGGTCATCTGGATATTATTGAAAGAGCGACCAATATTGTCGACCACCTGATTCTGGCCGTTGCAATTAATCGCGGCAAAGGCCCTTTATTTTCGTTGGAAGAACGTGTTGCGATGGTTGAACATGAACTTCCTGCCATCATGGAACGTACAGGTGCAACGATCGAGGTAAAGCCCTTTGAAAGCTTGCTGATGAATTTTGCTGCGGCTCAAGGGGCTAAAACTATTGTTCGGGGGTTACGTGCGGTCTCAGATTTTGAATATGAATTTCAGATGGCGGGGATGAACTCCCATTTGGAGCCAGATATCGAAACGGTTTTTTTAATGGCCTCGGATAAATGTCAGTTTATCTCCTCACGCTTTGTCAAAGAGATTGGCAAATTAGGTGGCGATATCAGTAACTTCGTTACACCGAACGTGCGAGAAAAGCTTATGGAGCGTTTTAACGAGGACGAATAGGATCGAATCAGAACAATGCGCCGTTTTCAAAAAGGGGTGTTCTCATGGTTTCGGCTGAATGAGATTCCCAGTTAAATTGAAAATGGCGCTTTTTTTTGTCGTGAATGTACCATTAAAGCGTCTGTAACTGTTTGTTTTTAAATATTTTTAAAAGAAAATGCATTTTTTTTAAATTCTTTGTTGACCAGACGCGTCGACCCCACTATGTTCCGCCTCACCAAACGGGACGGACACACCGCCAAGCGGTACAACGGACCACCTCAAATGAGGGCACTTAGCTCAGTTGGTAGAGCATTCGACTTTTAATCGAACGGTCACAGGTTCGAATCCTGTAGTGCCTACCATTACAAAACCTCGCTTCATAGAAGCGAGGTTTTTTGTTTTTGGATTTCATTTTGTTATTTTTCTTTTCTGGTGCCGTCAGATGATAATGATTATGAAAAACACTTGCAATTCGGTTTAATGTTCTTTAAAAGCGTTTATCGATAATGATTATCATTATCTGTCCGTTTTTAAATTTTGAGCAAACCGGTAAGTGAATCAAATGTCAGTAACGTTTCCATTTAAAAAAAATGCCCTAATGGGGGTGACTTCCGCTTTAACCCTAGTGTCTGTCTCTGCTATGGCAGCTGAACCAACGCGTGAAGAATTGTTGGCTATGTTGTATAAGCAACAAAGCCAACTGAATGAGCTTCATAAGATGTTGAAGCAGACACAGGCGCAAGTGGAGAAAACAGATCAAAAAGTGGAAGCCGAAAAAGCTTCCCCTGCGTTTTTGGATACTGTCCAAATTGGCGGTGTTCTGGAATTTGAAGCAACATCGACAGAAGCCTTCAGTGGGGCTGATAGCAGCGATTTGTCTTTGGCAAAGGCTGAATTGTCTTTTTCAGCGAAGCCGCATGAATATGTGACCACAAACATTGTGGCCTTGTATGAAGATGGTTCCAACAATATCACGTTGGATGAAGCAACTATTGAAATCGCGAATAAAGAAAACTTCCCGCTGTATACAACAGTTGGCAAGTGGGCCTTGCCGTTTGGGAATTACGATACGGCGATGAGTACAGACCCGATTACAAAAACATTGGGTGAAACTAAAGAAAACGCCATTTTGGTCGGTGCGACATATGGCGGATTTAGTGCAGAAGGCTTTGCTTTTAATGGTGATACGCAGCAAGCTGGTGAAGGCAACAATATCGACCAATATGGTTTAAATGTTGCCTTTGAAGGGGAAGATGCTGGCTTGTCTTATGTTTTGGGGGCCGCTTATATTAATAATATCGCTGATTCTGATGGAGTGAACGGTGTTGTGACCGGGCCGACCGCATTGAACAGTTATGTGGGCGGGATGAGTTTGAATGGCTCTGTCACGGTTTCTGATATTACGTTTAATGCCGGCTATGTGAAGGCGACTGATACGTTTAAGGTTGGTGAGCTGGCCTTTAATGGCAAAGGGGCGCAACCGCGCGCATGGAATACGGAACTCTCCTATGCGACCGAAATTATGGGTAAGCCGACCACCTTTGCTGCAACTTATCAAGGTTCCGACGAAGCATTGGCTTTGAGCCTGCCGGAAACACGTGTGGGTGCGGCGGTAACAGTTGAAGTCTTCGACAAAACGGCCTTGACGCTTGAATATCTCGCTGATGAAGATTACAGCAAGACAGAAGGCGGAACTGGCGCCGATGGTCATACGGCAACGGCAAAACTGGCTGTTGAATTCTAAGTCATAAAAGCCTCAAAATTGGTGACCAATGTTTGCGGAGTTTTTGTTTATAACCAAAAACTGCTTTTGCAAGAATTAAGCTGGTTTAACGGGTAAAAATATGCGACTAAAGTAATCTCTGGGTTACTTTAGCGCATTTTTTATTTATGACTTTATCTGAGCAAAATAAGCGATTGGCTATATTAGAAGCCGAAAATAAAAAATTAAGAGAGGAAGTTGAACGCGTGCGCCTTTCTGAGCGGCGCTTTCTGGATGCCCTGCGCCTCAGTCCTATGGCGATGTGTCATCATGACCGGGATTTGCGTTATACGTGGCTTTATAACGGCCATATGGGCTTTGTACAAGACGATGTGATTGGGCTGACCGACTGGGACATCCTTGACAAAAATTTAGCTGACCGTATGGGGGTTATCAAACGTCGAGTTCTTGAAACAGGAGTAGGCGAACGTGTCGAGATGCCAACGGTTGCAGGAGATGAAAATTCTGAATATTTTGATCTTGTTGTCGAACCGTTAAAAGATGAGGCGACAGGCGATGTTGTTGGCCTCTCTTGTAGCGGAATTGACGTGACGCAAGATCGCCGTCGCCGCGAAGCCTATAAGGCAAGTGAAGAAAATCTGCGTTTTATTTTTAATGCGTCCCCCATGCCGGTTGTTGTGGTGGAACAACAAGAAGATCGTGCCTTGTTTTTCAATCAGGCCGCGCAAGCCGTTTTTAATCTAGAAAATAATCAGAAAATATTTGATGAACTTGATCTCCCGACAGATGTTCGTCAAAACTTGGTCGATCATCAGGGGATTGATGATTACAAACTTATTTTTTGCAATCAAGCGGGGGAAACGTTGATTCTCACGCTTTCCTGTACGCCAATTTTTTATGATGGGATGTCGGCATTTCTTTGTACTTTTCATAACTTAACCAAGGAAGTGCACTATCAACATGAATTGGAAGAAGCCAAGGAAAAGGCAGAACTGGCAAGTTTGGCCAAGTCGCAGTTTCTGGCAGCGGCCAGTCATGACCTTCGCCAACCCTTACATGCGATTGGATTGCTGTTGGGTGTTTTGGAACAGCATATTCCCGGCCCAGAAGGACTACAGGTCCTGGAACGTGTTATGACATCTTTGGAAACCATGAATGAATTGTTTTCGGGGATCCTTGATATATCGAAACTGGACGCAAACGCTGTTCCTGTGAAGTTGGAACCTGTTAATCTGGCCCGATGCTTTGAGGCCTTGGAAGATGAATTTGCACCGATTGCGGCACATAAGGGGTTAAAACTTGTTTTCGTGAAGTCATCTCTTTGGGTGCTTAGTGATCCCTTGCAGTTTGACCGTATTTTGAGGAACCTAATAGCAAATGCCGTGCGCTATACGCAAAAAGGACGCATTCTCGTTGGAATTCGGCGCAAAGGGGAACATTTGAGCATATGTGTTCTGGATACGGGGATTGGTATTGAAGAAAAAGATTATGAAATTATTTTTCAAGAGTTCCGCCAAATTGGCAACAGAGGGCGTGACCGTCGAAAGGGTCTTGGTTTAGGCTTGGCAATTTGCGAACGAGTTGCCAAGCTATTAAATACAAAAATTCAACTGACATCGGCATTGGGAAAAGGCTCCGTATTCAGTTTTGAAGTTCAAACATGTGACGTGCAAGAAAATGAAACTTTGAATTCTTCAAGGGCTGTGAGGTCAGTTCTGAAGGGAAAACGTATTTTATTTATTGAAGATGAAATTGATGTTCAGATGGCTACAAAATATATGCTGGAGGCATGGGGGTGTGTTGCCTTACTCGCTGCGACAGGGCAGGAAGCGCTCGAGTTGTGTAGGCAACCTGAAAACGGTTTACCCTTTGATGCGATTGTTGCTGATTACCGCCTGCGTGGTCAGGAGACAGGTCTGGATGTAATTTTATCTGTGCGCCGTAAGCTGGGGGTGAATGTCCCTTCAATCGTCCTTTCCGGTGATGCCGCAGCTTCATTAATTTGTAAACTGGAAATACAAAATGTACCTTTACTGACAAAACCTGTAATGCCTGCGGATTTAAAAGAAGTATTAAGCAGCCTCGTGAATTAAAAAGCGTTATTCAGCAATAGAATAGCAGAAGAAGCTTGTGTTTTATCGTGCAATAAGTCACCTTATGAAAGGTGCAGGGGTAAAAATAGACTGAATAGATAAGGCATGAGTGAACAGCTAAAAATTTTGCTGGTGGAAGACTCTGAAGACGACTGTGAACTCCTTGGATTGGAGTTGCGTCGTGGTGGTTTAGACACGGCTATCACGCGGGTTGAAACAGCCCGTGAATTTGAAGAACAATTGATTTCCGGTGAATGGGATCTCGTTCTATCCGATTATAATTTGCCTGCCTTTAACGCGCCAGCTGCCCTGAATATTGCCGTTAAACATGAAAGTGATTTGCCTTTTATTATTATTTCCGGGGCCGTGAGTGCCAAGGATGCGGTGATTTTGCTTAAGGCAGGTGCGCATGACTTTATCGAAAAAGGCGACTATGCACGCTTAGTGCCCGCGATTGAGCGCGAATTGCGCGAAGTCAAAATGCGTAAGGAACGTTTGGGGGAGCAGGCGACATTACGTAAGCTTTTCCGCGCGGTAGAACAAAGCCCTATCAGTATTATGATTACGGATGGCAAAGGGCGACTGGAATATGTAAACCCCCATTACGAGCAGGTTACCGGGATTGGACGTAAAGAAGTTTTGGGGCAATTGCCGGATATTCTTGCCGGCGATTTTGTATCATTGGAACAAAATGCAGCCGTGTGGGAAGCCGTTAACAACGGTAAAGAATGGCGTGGTGAATTTTGTAATCAGCGCAAAAATGGCGAACTCTTTTGGGAAAATGCCAGTGTGGCCCCGATCCGTGACGAAAATGGTGTTTTGACAAACCTTTTGATTTCAAAGGAAGATATTACCTATCGAAAAAAGACGGAAGAAAAACTCTATCGTCAGGCAAATTTTGACGAGTTGACGGGGTTGCCTAACAGAGGGTTAATTCTTGATCGATTGGGGCAGGCGTTGCGACGTTCCGATAATGTCGCGTTGATGACTATTGATATGGATAACTTTAAGAAGGTGAATGAATCTTTAGGCCATAGTTTTGGAGATCAGCTTTTGGTTATGGCCTCTCTTCGTCTGAAAAACTGTTTGGATAATAATTACGGTATTGGTCGGGTCAGTGGTGATGAATTTGCCATTGTGATGTCTGATATTTCGCGTATCGGTGATGTCGAAAATGTGGTGCGCGACGTTCTGGATGCCTTCAGTGCGCCATTTGATATTAATGGGCATGAATTGTTTGTGACAATCAGTGCTGGTTTGACAGTATGTCCGGAAGATGGAAACGAGCCATCAATTTTATTTAAGAACGCAGAAGCCGCCATGCGCTTGGCAAAAGAAGATGGGCGCAATGGGTTCCGCTTCTTCCGACCCAATATGAACCGTGCTGCTGAAGAACGACTTGTTATGGAAGCATGGTTGAGAAAGGCGCTGGAAAAAGAAGAATTAACTTTATATTACCAGCCGATTGTTGAACCTAAAACGGGACGCATTGCGGGTGCAGAAGCATTGATCCGTTGGTTGCATCCCGAAAAAGGGTTGATCCCACCTGATAAATTTATTCCATTGGCTGAAGAAACCGGCTTGATCGTTTCTATCGGGCAATGGGTTATTGAAACAGCCTGTCAGGCCTTGAAAGAACTGCATGCCTCTGGATTTGAAGGCCTTTATATTGCAGTCAACGTATCTCCCCAGCAAATTTGGTCTCAAACGTTGGTGGATGTGGTCAAGAACGCGCTTGTCGAATATGAGGTGCCACGGGGTAGCTTAGTGATTGAGGTTACGGAAAGTGTGTGTATGGCCGAAACCGAAACCACTTTAACCGCTTTGAAAGCTATGTCGGATTTGGGGGTACGCCTTGCCGTGGATGATTTTGGGACCGGGTTCTCGTCTCTAAATTATTTAAAACGTTATCCCTTTAATATCTTAAAGATTGATCGTGCCTTTATTTCTGATTTGCCAGACTCTAATGATGATGCGGCTTTGGTCAATGCGATGCTTGCTATGGGGCACAGTTTAGGGTTGAGTATTGTCGCCGAAGGGGTGGAGACAGAGGAGCATGTTGCGTTTTTAGAGGAACGCGATTGTGACTTGCTGCAAGGCTATTATTTTAATCCACCGATGGAAAAAGAGAAGTTCCTTAAACTTAAGGACTATACGTGAGGATAGGTTTCTTTTACCTGTCGTTATAGTTTAATAGTTCGCGCATAACGTTCTTTAATTGAACGACATAAAAATCATGGCGCGGAATATCTTACATATGGCGAAATACCAAATTGAAAATATTAGTATCCTTATTGGTGATAGTAATCGTCAACTGCGAAGCAGTTTGAAGGGTGTGTTGCACCATCACGGTTTTCGTAAAATTACGGATGCTTATGACATCGAAAGTTTTGAAGAAGCCATTCGGGTTCACAGCCCTGATCTCATTTTATGTGATGTGAATTTAAAAGGTGATCTGGTTTGTGAAATTATCCATCGCTTGCGACATAATCATTTGGGACAAAACCCTTTTGCTGCTGTGATTCTGTTTATTGATGAGGCTGGTGAAGAAATTGTCAGTCAAGCCTCGCGGGCTGGCTTGGATGATTTGCAAATAAAACCGGTCGTGGCACAAAAAATTATCGATCGTGTCAAATTCCTCATTGAAAAACGAAAACCGTTTGTGGTGACAACCGATTATATTGGTCCAGATCGTCGTAAAGAAGCCCGTCAAAAGGGCCAAGAAATTCCACTTGTCACGGTACCCAATACATTGGCGTTGAAGGCCACGGGGGAATTTGATCCCAATAAAACACAACGCCAAATTGCCAATGCCGTTTGGAATGTGAATGCACAAAAAATTGAACGTCACGTGTTTCAAGTTAAATATCTGGTGGATCGCATTGTGCCGGCCTTTAAGATGGGGCAAGTCACAAAGGAAAATGTGGAAATGATACAACGTTTAATGAATGTTGGTCAGGACATTAGCAAGCGATTAAAAAATAGCGATTACGCACATGTATCCACGCTGGCGGCAACATTGGTGACGGTTACTAAATCAATTTTACAGAGCGGTGGTCAGCCAAAAAATAAAGATTTAGATTTATTGCCAGAGCTTGCAGCAGCCTTGAGCTCAACGGTAAATGCAGAAAATACGGAAAATTCAGCCGTTAGAGAAATACAATCATCCATTAAACAGGTTTATGGAAAATAAATTAATAGTTTCTGTTTTCCCGGTGGGGTAAGATAAGTTTAATAATAAAAAAGCATCGAAAGTATTTGAATTTGTTGGACGAGATTTAAAAACAAGGTATGGTACTTTCAGATATAAAAGGTGCAAGTTCAAATTAGCAGCACTGTTTAGTTTAGACGAGGAAAAGACATGGAATATAACGTTCGTGGCGATGACAATAGTAAGGAACTGTTCCTTCAAGGGCGCTTGACATTTTCCGATAATGTTGTGTTTCGTAAAATTGTTGATGACTTGAAAGAGTACAACGGTACGAAATGTATTTTTGATTTAAGCAGCTTGGAATTTATCGATTCTGCAGGCTTGGGTATGTTGATGTTGCTGCGCGATGCAACTGTAGGGAGACCTTTTACCCTTTCTATCCGAAATGCAGACGGCCAAGTTCGTCGCATGTTGGAAATTGCAAAATTTGATGCATTAATCCCGTTTGAAGACTGATTTTTAAATGAGAAATAATTCAAAAAGCACCTGAAGTCAGGTGCTTTTTGATTCTAGCTTGAAAATCTCTTTCTTAAAAAAGTAACGCCAGCGTGGCATCCTTCTTCATCAATTGCATGAGGAAGGGACGGGCGTTTCAAGACCGAAACTTCAATACCAGCTTGCGTTAATCCATCAGCTGCTAAATCCACGGCGTGAATGGGCAGCATCTCGTCAGCCTCGCCATGGATCAATAAAACGGGACACGTGCAAGTCTTATCCGACCGCAGATGCGATGCACCGACAAGCGCACCTGAAAAACCGACAATGCCGGCAAATGGTGTTTGTTGTCGGAAGGCAAGATGCAAAGCCATCATAGTGCCTTGTGAAAAACCAACCAAAGCAATTTTATCTGAACTGACTTTGTGCTTTGTCTGTAAATGATCAATGTAAGTTTGAAGATCACCTGCGGCATCTTGTGCGCCTGCATACATGGCTTCAAATGCTGTCGCCTGCGTTGCGGTGTGTCGCCGTAAATAATCTGAATCGTAACGCGCAAGGCTGAACCACTGCCTGCCAAAAGGTGAGATTTCACATGTTTGCGGCCCATTGGGGGCATAAAAGGCAGTTGTGGGTAATTGGGCTGCAAAGAAGGGTGCCAACCCAATCAAGTCCTGACCATCCGCACCAAAACCGTGAAGAAAAATAACAATAGAATCTATTTGTTTGTGATCTGAAAGATATTCGGGGCCGTTTAAGCGAGGCATGGGACGGTATCCTTGTTTTTTTATTCCAGAGGATTTAGCTAATCTTTTTATGTTTAGTAAATACATATTATAAATGTTAATTAAAATAAATAACAAAAATAATTGACAAAATCAAAGAAGGAGACTAAATCGTAAGAACCAAAATGAAATTAGTTGAGATAGACAAAATGACTGCAACATCAACAGCCGTTTCTTTTAGCCCCTTGAATGACGCGTCGAGCGATAAAGAAGCTCGTGTGCAGGAATTGATGCAGCGTTATGGAAAACTTGAAGGTCAGGCGCTGTTGGAAGTTATGTTGAAAGAAGAATTTCCCGGCAAGATCGCCATTAGCTCTTCTTTTGGGGCTGAAGCGGCTGTTTTATTGAAACTGGTTTCTGAAGTGGATAAAACAACACCTGTTTTGTTTATCGATACTGGGCATTTATTTGAAGAAACACTTCAATATAAATCGACGATCGAAGCGTATTTGGGGCTAAGCAATATTATCACTGTGCAGCCGGAACAAATCCATTTAGACAATGCGGATCGTGATGCCACCCTTTATCAACGTGATACGGATTATTGCTGTCATATCCGCAAGGTTTTACCGTTTGAAAAAGCCTTGGGCCCTTATGATGCATGGGTGAGTGGGCGTAAACGTTTCCAAAACAGTGAACGCGCACAATTGCAGGCAATTGAATTGGACCATGATGGTCGTTTCAAGATTAATCCGCTTTATAACTGGGATTATGAAACGGTGGTTTCTCAATTTAAAGCAATGAATTTACCCAAGCACCCATTGGTGGCCAAAGGGTATCCGTCCATCGGTTGTGGACCTTGTACCCGGGCTGTGAAAGATGGGGAAGATCAACGGGCTGGTCGCTGGTCAGGCCAAGGCAAGACAGAATGCGGCATTCATAAATCACCTTCCTTTGAAGCCATCTATATCTAGAAAATTTAAAGAAGCCCTTGTTATTCAAACAAGGGCTTCTTTGTGTTTAGACTTCATGGACATTTTGTTTATAAAACTTCTATGTCTGTTGAAATCTCCTTGTTATAAAGGCGCCCGGCTTTAACAAGGATAAGATAAATGCTCTCCATCATCGATCGTCTTTCTTCTGAGTTATCTATTGCACATCATCAAAGCGAGGCCGCCGTCCGCCTGCTGGATGAAGGGGCAAGTGTCCCGTTTATAGCACGATACCGTAAAGAGGTGACGCACGGTCTGGATGATACCCAGTTGCGACAATTGGAAGAGCGTTTGCGCTATATGCGTGAGTTGGATGAGCGACGCGATACAATTCTAAAAACGATCGATGAACAAGGCAAACTAAGTGATAGCCTTAAAAAGGAAATCGAAAAAGCCGATACCAAGGCCACGCTTGAAGATTTATATCTGCCTTATAAGAAGAAGCGCCGCACAAAAGCACAAATCGCTCGGGAAGCGGGATTGGAGCCGTTAGCGGACATGCTATTCACTGATCCGACGAAGATGCCAGAGGTGGAAGCCGAAGCTTTTATCGCGACGGATAAAGGCATCGAAGACGTGAAAGCAGCCCTTGACGGGGCCCGTCAAATTTTGATGGAACGTTTTGCAGAAGATGCCACTCTCATCAAACGGTTACGAGATTATCTGTGGGAAGAGGGAAAAGTCGTTTCGCAGGTTATTGCCGGAAAAGAAAATGAAGGTGCCAAATTTTCCGATTATTTTGAGTATAGTGAAGCTATTAACAAAATTCCATCACATCGGGCCTTGGCTCTTTTCCGTGGGCGCAATGAAGGGGTTCTTAAAATTGCGTTATTGTCGAATGAAGACGATGCCAGTGATTGTATTGTAAAAGTTGCCCGCCATTTTGGGGTTCACGATAGCGGACGGGCCGCAGATAAATGGCTTGGTGAGTGTGTACGTTGGGCGTGGAAAGTCAAACTTTCCCTTCACATTGAAATGGACTTATTGACCCAATTGCGCGAACAGTCCGAAGATGAAGCTATTATGGTTTTTGCGCGCAATTTACGTGACCTGTTGCTGGCCGCACCTGCTGGTACGCGTCCAACGTTGGCTTTGGACCCCGGATTTCGCACGGGGGTAAAGGCCGCGGTTGTCGATGATACGGGTAAATTATGTGATACCGCGACGATTTACCCCCATGAACCCAAACGCCAATGGGATCAATCTATTGAAATTCTGGCACGTTTGTGTCGCACACATAAGGTGGAACTGATCAGTATCGGGAACGGCACCGCTTCGCGCGAAACCGATAAACTGGCAGCGGACTTAATGAAACGTTATCCCGATTTGAAACTAACCAAGTTGGTGGTGAGCGAGGCGGGTGCATCGGTCTATTCAGCATCTGAATATGGCGCGCAGGAATTTCCCAATCTGGATGTTTCTTTGCGGGGTGCGGTTTCCATTGGTCGGCGTTTGCAAGACCCGTTGGCTGAATTGGTCAAAATTGATCCTAAATCCATTGGGGTCGGGCAATATCAACATGATGTGTCGCAGGTTAAGTTGGGACGGATGCTGGATGGCGTGGTCGAGGATTGCGTAAACGGTGTTGGTGTGGATTTGAATACCGCTTCTGTGGCTTTACTGAGCCGTGTCTCAGGCCTTAACGAAGGATTGGCGCAAAATATTGTGCAATATCGCGAAGAAAAGGGGCGTTTTAAAAATCGCAAAGAATTAAAGGCGGTTTCCCGATTGGGACCAAAAGCTTTCGAACAGGCTGCTGGGTTCTTGCGTATTTTAGGTGGGGATAATCCTTTGGATTGTTCTTCCGTTCACCCTGAAGCTTACCCGGTGGTGGAACGCATTATTGCAAAAGTATCAAAAATGATTGATGACCTGATTGGTGATCGTGAGACGTTATCCAATTTAGATGCGCAGAATTTCACGGATGAGCGTTTTGGTTTGCCGACAGTGCGTGATATTTTGGTGGAACTTGAAAAGCCTGGCCGTGATCCCCGTCCTGAATTCCATACCGCAACCTTTCAAGAAGGGGTTGAAAAGCCGTCTGACCTGAAAGAAGGGATGCGTTTGGAAGGGGTTGTGACCAACGTAACCAACTTCGGGGCTTTTGTGGATGTTGGGGTTCATCAGGATGGTTTGGTCCATATTTCTCAACTTGCAGATAAATTTGTCAAAGACCCGCATGAGGTTGTGAAGCCAGGTGATGTCGTGCAAGTTCGTGTTATGGAAGTGGATTTGCCAAGAAATAGAATATCCCTTTCAATGAAACTACAAGAAGCAGTAAAAAATGACAAATATGCGTCAAATGGAAAAAAAGCCGGTTCGCATCCTGTGAAAAATAAGGTACAGTCACCGCAAGCTTCTACTAAAAGGTTCAGCCGAAAAGATAATTTGGGGGCGCAAGGTGATAATGCATTGGCAGCAGCCCTTGCAAAGGCTAAGTCTAAGCTAAAATAACCTTGAGTTAAGGTTAAGACAGGGACAAACAAGACATAATGGCGATTGAAGAAACCGTTGTGAATTTAGATATCCTCGATCTGGCGCATGCAGGCTGGGCGATGAATCTTGTTCAGTCGGCATCCAATCTTTTTACCATTTGTGTTGATGATCGTATCCAGTATATGAACCCGGCAGGATTGAAGTTGTTAGGCATTAATGCGGCTGAAGATGTCATCAATCAGGAATTTATAAACTTTATTCATAATGATTATAGAGAGTACCTCACTTTTGGGTTGGAGGTTCTTGCTGAAGAAGATGATTTTATCCCACTCAAGCTAATGACCCTAAAAGGGGAAGAGTTGGATGCAAAACTTCTGATTAATGAGCTGCAAATAAAAGGCAAAGCGGCCTATATTGTGGAAGTGCAGGATATCACGGCCTATAAACGCGCATCAGAAGCGGTTCGAGATCGCGAGCACCGGATTAAAAGTATTTTGAATACGGTGAGCGAAGGCATTATTACATTTGATTCCCAAGGGAAAGTCCAAACCTTTAACCCGGCTGCGGAAAAAGTGTTCGGATGTACGGCTAATGAGATTATTGGTCATCATGTGGTGGAATTGGTCCCACATGAAAAACATGAAAAATTCAGACGCATTTTTGACCGGAAAGTCGCACATGGGCGATCCAATTTGATGGGTAAACCGGTTGAGATTAACGGCCTTAACCGTACTAAAGGCAAATTCCCGATGGAGATTACAATCTCCAGCATGCAAGTTGGACACGAACGGATTTTTACGGCGGTTTTACGCGATATTACCGAACGCATACAAACTGTGGAACGTATTCGTCATTTGGCGCATCATGACACGTTAACCGGTTTGCCAAATCGTCATTTGTTTACAGATCGCTTACATCATGCGATTAAATTGTCTCACCGTTATGATCGTGCGCTCGTATTGATGTTTATTGATCTGGATAAGTTTAAACCGATCAACGACACCTTGGGCCATGAAGCTGGCGACGTGGTTTTAATCGAAGTCGCGCAGCGCTTTAGAAAGATTATTCGGGAGTCGGATACGGTTGCCCGTATTGGCGGGGACGAATTTATTATCTTGCTGGAAGAACTCGACAGTGTTGATGTCGGTCCGGTTGTGGCGCAAAAAGTATTGGATTGTCTGGAAGAACCTATCATGGCGGGTGGCCGGGAATGTACGCTTGGGGCCAGTGTTGGTCTTGCGTGCTATCCCGATGATACGATGGATGCAGAAGAATTAATGCGCTATGCGGATGAAGCCATGTATGCGGTGAAAACCAGTGGGCGAAATGGATATCGTCGATATGATTCCAACTTATCTGTTTTAGGGTCGTAGAACCTCTTGTGTTTTCAGACTTTCTTTACGCCTATCTTTTAGGATAATATCTTTAAAGTCATTGCAGCTTTCAGGATGAGGTCTGGCGTGTTTAAATCCACAAAAATGAGTTTTCGTTTTTTATGCGCTGCTATGCTTTTGAGTATAGTCACCAGTAACACAGTACAGGCATCTGGCGAAAAAGCGTCTTTTTTTGGCCTGCAAATTCAAGGGATGACCCCAGCTATCGCAACTGCTTTGGGGTTGGATGATCCTCATGGCGTGATGGTGCGCGATATTGCCTTTCCCGGGCCGGCCAGTAAATCTGATATTCATCGTGGTGATGTGATCGTTGAACTGGATGGAAAGCCCGTTCAATCTGTCAATGAAATTACAAAACAAGTTCAGGACTTTAAACCGGGAATGAGCATTCCTGTAAAGGTTTGGCGGCGTGGTAAATCCGTGGATATTAACATTACATTGAGTAATCTACCGGCACGTTGGGCGATTGCGCGTAACAGTTTTTCGACGATCCCTGCTTTGGGGCTTACTTTTGCATCTTTGACCGATAAAGTGCAGCAACGTTTTGATGTTGCGTGGAACACTCGTGGGGTTGCTGTTTCACTTGTTGATAAGGAAAAGTCTGCAGGTTTAGATCTGAAAGTGGGAGATGTTGTCGTACAGGTCAATCAGTCTGATGTCTGGACACCGGCCCATATCGTTAGTTATTTCAAAAAAGCACAGAAAGAAAATAAAGAAATGGTTGTTTTGCTGGTTGCACGCAACAACGGCTATCGTTTTGTTCTTTTACCCGTTCCTGTATTAAATTAGGCCGCAAACCGAGGGCTTGCGGCCCGGTTTCAAAAAAATACTATTCGTGCATCATCGGTGGATCGAGATCATCGTACCAGTCATTTTCCGGTTTTGGATAACGACCAACCCATCCTTTTAACATTTCAACATGTTCGCTTTCTTCTTCTGCGAATTCTTGTGCCATTGCACAAACTTCCGGGTTGTCGCTTTCTTTGGCAATGCCAGCATAGAAATCCTGTGCCCCTTTTTCGACTTTCATGGCAAGTTGAAGGACGTGGTAGGGGGTCATTTTGTAATGTGTTTGAAAATGATCAGCGGCTTCGGGGCTATCTTTTTCTTCCCAAGCAAAGTCCCAAGGGGCAATATGAGGAAGAACCAAGTCCTTGGCGCGTTCTTCCATTTCAGCGGCATGCTTATCGGCATATCCGGCTAAAACACTGAAGAGTTTGGCAACTTCTGGGTTGTTGTGCACTTCCATAGCGTCTGCAATCTCGCGATAACGCTCGCCTGCATCGGTTTCCATAGAGATTGAGTGAGCAAGAAGCTCTTCTACCGTTTTGATATTAAGTGACATATTGTTTTCCCCCTACTTCTGTCTTTCTTTAGCAATTGCCTCTTTAAGGCCTTGTGGCGGAATGGCACCCGGAATAATTTGATCCCCGATAATGAAGGCGGGTGTTCCTGAGATATTCAAACGTTGCGCAATAGCACGTGTGGAAAGGATTTCTGCATTAACTTCATCAGATTGCATATCGGCTTTTAAGCGTGCAATATCCAGTCCGGTTTCTTCTGCAATTTGCATGATTTTATCCGTATTGAGGCGACCGCGAATAGTCATCAATGCTGTATGCATTTCAAAATATTTATCTTGTTTATGGGCTGCCAATGCAGCACGGGCAGCAACTTCTGATTCAGGGCCGAGGATCGCGAATTCTTTTAAGACATAACGAATATTTTTGTCGCTGTTGATGACTTCCATAACGCCGGGGAAGGCGCGTTTACAATACCCACATTGATAATCGAAAAATTCGATCATGGTAATGTCACCTTCGGGATTGCCTGCAATCGGTGTCAAGGGGCCGTTTTCGATGGAATCCCCTAAGGAAAGAAGTGCCGTTTTTTGTGCTTTTTCTTTTTGCTCTTCCTGACGTTCTTGCAAGACAGTCATGGCTTCCATCAAAATTTCAGGGTTTGCCAATAGGGTTTCACGCACCAGCTTGCGGACTTCGTCCTGTTGAGTGGTCGATAGTTGTTCTGCGGCATTGGCGGAGGAGAAAACAATAAAAGAAAGGAATAAAAGAGTAAAAATGCGTAACATGAATTTGTGAACCTATATATTAGTTTTTCATTTTCCCATCATGGGCCAGTCAGCCATAAGAGGCAAGTAGACTTATCGTGAAAGCGTTATCTTTGAGAAGGTTATGCCACCAATACCAGGCTGGTTATCTGCCCAAAAACCGACAAATGTAATGAAGGCCTGTCCGGCATTGTCTTGTGGCCAAGCCATTTTGTAAATGATTGATAAGTCAGCGGCTTCGAAATACCATTGATTGGTTTGTTCAATGCCACCACGTTGTACATAATATTTTAAATTACCCATCGGATAGAGGGTCGCCCGTTTTAAAGCCAAATCATCAAAGCCAATAGCGAGTAAACGATCATAAGGGGGAAGCTTGTCTTTATTCCAGACAAACTGTTCTTGTGAAAGGGGGGGGGATTGTGCCGTTCCACCGTAAAAACCGATCAGAAGGCGTATGGGATGGCGGGTTCCGCTATGTTCTGATACGTTCCAGTACCAAGACAGGTAGGGCGTTACCAGCAGTCGGGTATTTGTATATCGCGCAAGAATATAGTCTTGTTTGAAGTTTTGGATATGAAGCCCTTGTTGCCCCTCTTTTTGGGTATGAAAGATGTGTCGCATTGGCTTGTTGGGCGAAAATATAACGTCTTCGCCAATACCTGAAAGGGTCCAGCCGCGCGGTCTGTGCCCTTTATAAAAACGTTCCCGTCCATCAAGAATATCTATCCGGCTTCCGGTTCCAATTTTATAGGGCTGCTCCTGATAAGATGACTTTTGTGTCATGCAGCCATTTAAGACGACGGAAAGGGTCAGGAAACAAAATAAGAAGGGCAAACGTGTCATTTGTTTTGTTTTTTCATTAATCTTTCAGATGTCAGGCGTAAATCTTGTGCTTGGATCCATTGCGGGGAACCTGTTTTGAACTCTTTTTCCGCACGTCCAGCCAAGAAAATAGCTTCTTTATAACGGCGTTGAAGATAGGCTTCTTCCGCCAAGGCAAGGGAACTTTCTGCCATACGATTAGCACGGCCATAGGCAATTCCCAGTTGACGCCATGTAAATGAAGATGTGTTGTCCTTTTTGAGAGATTGTTCAAGAATATCAATGGCATCAGGCAGGTATTCATCCTTGCCAGACTCTTGATAGGCGCGACCTAATGCCAGCAGGAGCAAAGGATGCTTGGGCAATAATGCGACGGATTTTTTATAGGCTTCAATTGCATTTTCAATGTCGCCGTTTTCAAAATAAATTTGGCCCTTGAGTTCATAAAAATAAGGATCATCTGGGTGTTTTGTTATTAACCCATCAATTTCGGTAATGGCTTTTTCATGTTGGTTATCTTTGTGATAAGCCTGTGCACGGGCATAGCGGGCGGCAATTGAGATATCGCTTGTTGGATATAGGCGAAAGGTATGGGTTGGGGATAAAAGATAAGAATCCAGCTTGGCACGCATGCGCTCGTGCAATTCAATAAACTCATCTGAAACGCGTTTGTCACTAAGTGGAGATTTTGCAACATGTGCTGCCAAGAAAGAAATTCGTTCAGCCGTAAGTGGGTGTGTACGGATGTAGGGATTTTGTTGGGATGTTGAGCTCAGTTCCGTTTTTTTCAGAATTTCAAAAAATTCCAAGAGGCCGCGTGTCGATGTTTGTGTTTGATCCAGATAAGCAACGGCGGCTTGGTCGGCTGAACCTTCTTCAGTTCGGCTATATTGTAGCAATGAACGTGTTGCCATATCTTGCCCACCCATGATGATGGCGCTGCCGGCACCAGGTTGCCCGGCAAGGATGGCGGCACCGCCCAAGATAAAGCCAAGAATGGATTCGGGGGAAGTTTCTTCCATTTTTTGGCGGATGCGTGATAAGTGCCCGCCTGCAATGTGCCCTGTTTCGTGTGCAATAACGCCAATAACCTGTTCAGGGCTTTTGCTATGTTGCAATAAACCGGTATGGATGAAAAGTTTTTGTCCATTGGCAACAAAAGCATTGAGTCGACTATCGTTTACCAGATAGATTTCAATATTGTCGGCACTCAGGCCGGCTGCCTCGAATATCGGTTTCGCAAACAGAGCAATCGTTCTTTCGATTTCTGCATCGCGCACAAAGGATATGGCGTGCGATTTGGTAACCGGGAATGTCACGCTCCACAGAACGACAAAGAAAAGTAATTTTATGGTTTTTCGCACGCTTTATCACCGTCTAAATCAAAAGGTCTCTAGGGAAGCTAACCTGACAACAGGGTTGCGTCAATTGGCGGCTTGCACTTTGATCGTCTCATTGAGCGCTTGTAGTGCACTGGACAATCCGCAAGACAAAGGCAAAATCGGTTCTGTAAAAGGATATATCGGTTCTGTTGTTGCAGATGAACCGCGTGCTGCACTAATCGGTCGTGATGTGTTATCTGCGGGGGGAACGGCTGCGGATGCGGTAACGGCGATGTATTTTGCTTCGGCAGTGACGATGCCATCTTCAGCCAGTCTCGGTGGGGGCGGAGTTTGTGTTATCCATGATCGTAAGGATAACAAAACCGAAGCTCTTGATTTTCTAAGCAAAGCACCGCAAGTGGTTCCAGAAGGGACCGTGCGTCCGATCGGTGTACCCATGAACGCCCGTGGTTTTTTCATTTTGCAATCCAAATATGGGGATTTGCGCTGGGCCCAGTTAATTTCCCCGGCGGAAAATCTCGCCCGGTTTGGGACACAGGTGTCAAGGGCTTTGGCGGCAGAGTTGCGCCCCGTTGGCGAGGCACTTATTCGTGATGGTGAAGCTGCGCGCGTTTTTGCAAAAGAGGATGGCACGCCTGTTCGTGAGGGTGATTTTATTAAACAATACGATTTGGCAGCGACTTTGACAGAAATTCGAACCAAGGGGCCGGGAGCTTTATATGTGGGTTCGTTTGCCAAGCGGTTTTTAGAGTCGGTTAAAAAGGCAGGTGGATATTTAACAGCTGAAGATTTACGTGATGCCCTCCCTCAGTGGCGTGAAACCGTAAAAGGGCTGCCTTATAATTTTAGTGTTGCGCATTTTGCCCCGCCTGCTGCAGCCGGTGGTGTTGTTGGTGCACAAATTTGGTCGATCTTAGTTGAAAACGATGATTTTGCCTCTGCTGATGAGACAACACGCGCGCATCTTTTGGCAGAAGCATCCATGCGAGCTTATGGTGAACGTGCAAGATGGGGGACACCGGATGGTCGTGCGCGTGAAGATGTCAATGCACTGCTAAATGAGGATTACATTGAAAAACTGATGGAAGGTATGAGCTTAGAACGCCATCAGCCTGCAAATACATTCCCCAGTCCTCCGCAATTGACACCGGAAGCGCCGTCTGCGCTGAGTTTGGTGGCCGTTGATAGTTTTGGCATGGGCGTTGCCTGTAATGTCAGCATGAACAGCACATTTGGTGTTGGACGTATTGCCCCCGAAACAGGGGTTTTGTTATCGGCTTTACCAGGATTAAATGGTCGTGGCCCGATGCCTTTGGGGCCGATGTTGATCGTAAATAAAAATTCCAAAGAAGTTTATTTTGCCGGTGCCGCCTCACGCGGGGTGACGGCACCGACACAGTTGGTCAATATTGCCGCACGTACGTTTATAGCAAAACAGACCATGCAAGAGGCCATGAGCCAGCCGCGTATCCATCATGGCGGAGCACCGGATAAAGTCTTCTACGAAAGTAACCTCGATCCAAATGTTGTGGGAAAATTGCAAGCCTTAGGCTATGAACTTTCCGGTGTTGAAGGCGGAATTGGTATTGTGAATGCAATCGTTTGCCCCGGTGGCCTGCATGCAGAACCGGAAAGCTGTCGTTCTATGAACGATCCGCGCGGATATGGTTTAACGACAGGGGCAGAATAATGGCTTTGAAAATTTCAAAACGTGGCAGCGTTGCACCGTTTATTGTTATGGATGTGATGCGCGCTGCAAATGAACGCGAAGCACAAGGCGGTGACGTTATTCATCTGGAAGTCGGACAACCCAGCACAAGTGCGCCGCGTGGCGTATTGGAAGCCACGCAAAAGGCACTTATGTCTGACAAAGTCGGTTATACCGAGGCGCTGGGCATTCCGGCCTTACGTGAACGGATTGCACAATATTATAAAGAGTATTACGGCGTTAGTTTAGATGCGCGTCGTGTTGTTGTGACAACCGGGTCTTCAACCGGGTTTTTACTGGCTTTCTTATCTGCCTTTGAACAAGGCGATAAGGTGGGATTAACGGCCCCCGGATATCCGGCCTATCGCAATATTTTAAAAGCGTTGGGCTTTGAAGCCATTGAAATTCCCGTTGGTCCAGATACTCATTTTCAACCAACACCACAAATGTTGGATGAGTTAGGCGTAGAACTGGATGGTTTGATTGTGGCAAGTCCGGGGAACCCTACGGGCAGTATGCTGTCGCGGGAAGATTTACAGGGATTATGTCGCTATTGCGATGCCAAAGGGATCCGGTTTATTTCAGATGAGATTTATCACGGCATTACCTATGATCATCGTGCCGATACAGCCATTGAATTTAGTGAAGATGTTATTCTGATTAACAGTTTCTCGAAATATTTTTCCATGACAGGCTGGCGCTTGGGCTGGATGGTTGTGCCGGATAATATGGTTCGTGCAATTGAATGTCTGGCACAAAACCTATTTATATCCGCACCGACGTTATCGCAGTTTGGTGGTGTGGCTGCGTTTGATTGTCGTGAAGAATTGGATGCTAATGTTGCGCATTACGCACGCAACCGGGAAATGCTTCTAAACGAATTACCGACGTCCGGTTTTGATAAACTGGCCCCGAGTGATGGTGCATTTTATATTTATGCGGATGTGGCACACCTGACGAATGATGCACAAGAGTTTTGCAAGACGATCTTGGCAAAGACGGGCGTTGCTACAACGCCCGGTGTCGATTTTGATGGTGCGCGCGGTAATCACTTTATGCGTTTTTCATATGCCGGAAGCTTTGAACATATGGTGGAAGCGGCAAAACGCCTGAAGACGTTCCTTAAGTAACGTTCTTAATAATATGTTTTGAAGAACCGGGCTTATCTGAAAACCAGTCGCAACGACCAAGTTTGTTCTTGCTAAATTGTACCGTTTGGTTGGCACATCCAAAAGTGCCATTAAACTTACAGTGTTGGCAATGTTCGCCTTCACCACATTTTATTGTAACAGGCATGATCTTTTCATTCCTTTAACTAAACGTCATATAAAAAACGTGTTTTTCTGACCTATCGTAATATAGCATAATTTTTACCAAAATAAAGTGTTGAATTGTTACCAAAGTATGAACAAAAAAAGCCCGAAAGAATGATCTTTCGGGCTTTATTTTGTGTCAAGAGAGGGGAGTTAGCGGCTCCACCATCCTTTGCGTTTCGGTTTGTCGTCAGCGACTTCCTGTTGGGAACCATCACTGTTTTTGACAAGGACACCCGTTGCGGCAATCGCGACGGTTTCAACCTTATTTTCAACAACCGCTTTGTGCTCGTCTGTTTTTACCGTTTCAGCAGCCTTTGGCTTGCGCGGTGCACGACGCTTTGGTTTCTCTGCTGGCGTTGCATCCGATACGCTCGCATCGGTTTCATTGCCATCAGCTTCAACCTTTTTCTTGCGTGTGGTTGTGGTACGTCGACGTGTTGTGGTTTTACGCTTTGGCTTTTCTGCGTCTGCATCAGCCTCGGCTTTACCTGTTGCATCCTCTGATTTGGGTGTCTCAACAGGTGCATCGGCACTTTCGCCAGAAGAGGTAGGTGCGGTTTCCTCGTCTTTCTTCTTACGTGTTGTGCGACGACGTACAGGTTTGCGTTTGGGTTTTTCTTCTTCTGCGTCTACGCGAACAGCTTCTGTATCGGTGGATACAACAGCCTCTGCAACAGCGGTGTCATCCTTTGAAGGGGAGTTTTCCTCTATTGCTTCGACAGCAGAAACATCTGTTGTTTCGCGAGGTGCATCGTCATTGCGACGACGGCGCATGCCGCGACGACGCGGACGACGGCGTGTTCTTTCTTCTTGCGTATCGTCACGGGATGTTGTTTCAGCTTCGCTGCTCTCTGTGTCCTGAACATCGTCTGAAGAACCTGCATCAGAGTCATCTTGTGAAGACTCGTTTTCATCAAAATCAGGATCATCTTCATTTGGACGGCGAGAACGACGACGACCACCGCGTTTACCGCGACGACGACGTTTACGCGGTTTGTCATCATCATTATCGTCATCAGAATCTGTTTCTGCGTCACTTTCAACAGTTTCAGAAACCTCTAAGTCTTCAGAAACTTCTTCACTTATCTGACCTTCGTTCTTACGACGGCGCGGGCGGCGGCGGCGGCGGCGTTTACGCCCGTCATCGTCTTGCTCCTGTTCTTGTTCTTCTTCATTACTGTCGAGAACTTCGTCACGAATTTCATCTAAATGGGTGGAATCTTCAGGGCCCAATGGGCGAATGCTCGCTTCTTGTGCGCTTTTTGCCTTGATCCGTTCCAGTTTATATTCAGGCGAGACAAGGCTGTCATCACCCAATAGCTGAACGATCATTTGATAGCGTTCTTCAATACCCGCTAATTGGTCGCGTTTTTGGTTGAGAATATAAAGCGCAACCTGTGTTGGGACATGAACCGTGATTTCATCGGAACGACGGCGAATGCCTTCTTCCTCAATGACACGCAGAACATGAAGAACGGTTGATTCAAGAGAACGGCGCACCCCGGATCCATGACAGAAATGGCAGGTTTCCGTGCTGGTCTCTGTGAAGCTGGGGCGTAAACGTTGACGCGACAGTTCCAGCAGACCAAACGGACTGATGCGTCCGATTTGGATCCGGGCGCGGTCGTTTTTCATGGCTTCTTTAATGCGGCGTTCGACCTGTGCCTGATTACGTGAGATTTCCATATCAATGAAATCGACAACAATCAAACCAGCAAGATCGCGCAAACGTAAAGAACGTGCAATTTCGTCGGCGGCTTCCAGGTTGGTTTTTAACGCAGTTTCTTCGATATTACGTTCTTTTGTAGATCGACCCGAGTTCACGTCAATAGCGACGAGTGCCTCAGTTGGGTTAATCACAATATAACCGCCGGAAGGTAATTGAACGATGGCGCTGTGCATCGCATCAAGCTGTCCTTCCACCTGATAACGATGATAAAGTGGAATTTGCAATTCATCACGATAAGGCTGAACTTTTTTCGCATGGCTGGGGATCAACATTTTCATGAAGTCCTTGGCTGTACGATAGCCTTCTTCGCCTTCCACAAGGACTTCGTCAATATCGCGGCTGTACATATCACGGATTGAACGCTTGATCAGGTTGGCTTCTTCATAGATAAGCGAAGGTGCCTGACTTTGCAGGGTTACATCGCGAATGTTGGACCACAGGCGCATTAAATATTCAAAGTCACGTTTGATTTCTGCTTTTGAACGTTCTGCACCGGCTGTTCTGACGATAACCGCTGTTCCTTTTGGGATGCTCAATTCAGATAAAACAGATTTGAGACGCTTGCGATCTTTGACGTTAGAAATTTTACGTGAAATCCCGCCGCCTTTGTCCGTGTTGGGCATCAAGACGCAATAACGACCCGCAAGTGATAGGTAAGTGGTTAGGGCTGCGCCTTTATTTCCGCGCTCTTCCTTAACGACCTGCACCAAAATGATCTGGCGCTTTTTAATCACTTCCTGAATTTTATAGCGGCGTTGATTACGATAATGCGGGCGAATATGCTCGACCTGCTCGCTATCATCTGAACCGGACTCTTCGACCTCTGTTGCAGGCGAAGATGCCGTATCCTCGTTATTTTCCTCAATATCGGCTTCAAATTCTTCACGATCCGACACAGGGATTTGATAATAATCTGGATGTATCTCATTAAAAGCAAGAAATCCGTGACGATTGCCGCCGTATTCAACGAAGGCAGCTTGTAAGCTGGGCTCTACACGGGTGACTTTTGCGAGATATATGTTTCCTTTGAGCTGTTTACGGCTCGCTGATTCAAATTCCAGTTCTTCTAGTCGATTTCCATCGACGACGACGACCCGGGTCTCTTCCGGATGCGTCGCATCGATTAACATGCGTTTGGTTGCCATTAGGCCTGTAACTCCGATATGCAGAAACCGTTCTTTTCGGGGAGCGCTTCTCAAAGCATGCTGAACCCGCCAATGTATTTCTGCGATAGTCTGTATTGAAATAAATGGTCGAAATGTCGGCGGCGCCCAATGCAGAACATAAAACGGACAGTTCCGTTTTTTGTGCTCTGGTCATGTGGTCTGCTCTTGCCGGCATGAAAACCTCGAAATTAAGTGTATAGTCGCTTTAGCACTTCGTTTCGCACAAATAAGAATTGCGTCAAATCGGCGTGAACATCGGTCTTGCTTAAACCTTATTCCATTTTTGTGAGGATAAATTATTCCGAAAATGGAGTTTTTACAGACAGGAGTGCTTTTTCACGCGGTCGTTAACATAACGGTAGGAATTTAATTTCACAATGTCTTAATCGCGTCATTTATGATTTTCTTTCTTTTAACCTTAAATATATTTTGCATCCCCCTCTTGCAGAAAGTGATGAATTTGAGGTAAATCATAGGAGTCGCGCTTATTTAATTTGTGTTCTTAATCTATTATCGTCGAGCGAAGATGTCGAGCTACCGAACTATAAAGCTACCATTTTTCAGAATGTTATTGTTCTTTTGCTATCTGTTTGGATTCGCAGATACCGCAATAGCGCAGGACGCTAGCATGCCTGTTGTACAAAGTGTACGTGTCGGTCAACATCCTGATCATACTCGCTTTGTTATGGAAGTAAGCGATAATGTGAGTTTTAAAATAACAACCTTAGCCGATCCCTACCGTGTTGTTGTCGATTTCCCTGAGTTGGGCTGGCAACTCCCCGAAGGCTTCAATCCTCGTATGTACGGGGCTTTAAGTGGTTTTCGCTATGGTTTGTTTAAAACGGGGACGTCGCGCATTGTTCTGGATGCAAATGCACCTGTAAAAATAAAACAAACTTTGATGTTGCCTCCGCGTGGGCAGGTGCGAACGTGGCGTTTTGTTATGGATTTGATTCCAACTGATCATTCGACCTTTATGGCGTTGATGAATCCTGCGGTTTATCCTGATCAAGTGGCATCCACACCAACTGCGACGGTTGTTGAAAATAGTGCCCATGTGCAGCAAGCGCGTGTACCAGCGGTTTTACCCCCATCCAAGCCCGCGAAGAAAAGCAAACATGTGGTGGTTATTGATGCCGGACATGGCGGGGTGGACCCTGGCGCGCGTGGTGTAAGTGGGGCATACGAAAAACACATCACTTTGGCGATTGCGCGCCAGTTACGGGATTCTTTGCAAAAAACGGGGCGATATAAAGTGGTGTTGACCCGGGACCGTGATGTTTTTATCCCTTTACGAGAACGAACAGCGATTGCGCGTCGGGCAGGGGCTGATTTGTTCTTGTCGTTACATGCTGACACATTTCGCGATAAATCGGTTCGCGGGGCATCCGTTTATACTTTGTCTGAACGGGCCTCTTCCAAGGAAGCACAAGCTTTGGCCGAGCGCGAAAATAAGGCGGATTTAATTGCAGGTGTTGATCTGTCGTCCACCACAGATGACTTAAGCTTTATTCTGCTGGATATGGCACAACGCGATACCAAAAACCAATCTTCACGCTTTGCTGAAACTTTGGTGAAAGATATTTCCCTGTCAAGCCACGTGTTGCGTAATCCGCACCGTTTTGCAGGGTTTGCTGTGTTGAAGGCGCCGGATGTGCCTGCTGTCTTGGTTGAACTTGGATTCTTGTCGAACAAGCACGATGAACGGGCATTGCGGTCTAAAAAACATCGTGCCAAATTGGCGGAAGCGATTAAAACGTCAATCAATCGGTATTTTAACCGGGTTGAAGAAGCCAATCGTTTATAAAGATCAAGACATTTAACCCCGAGCGGTTATACTGCCGTCCTTTCGTTATTGAATTGTTTGGTTAAGACTTGTGAAAATATTAAAAATCATCACTGGATTGTTGGCGGTTTGTTTGTTTTTTGCCGCGTTGGGCGCAGGGGCCGTTTTGTATGGTTTTTACCATTTCGGCAAAGGCTTACCCGATTATACCCAGTTGAAAGATTACGAACCCCCTGTGATGACCCGTGTGCATGCTGGTGATGGTCAATTGATGGCAGAATATGCCATTGAAAATCGCGTTTTTGTACCGATCAAGGCTATCCCGTTGCGAGTGACACGTGCATTTCTGGCAGCAGAAGATAAAAATTTTTACAACCATATCGGGATCGACCCGATGGGGGTTGCGCGCGCGATTGTTATTAACCTTCGCAATGTTGGGTCCGGGCGTCGACTGGTCGGGGCATCCACCATTACACAACAAGTGGCGAAAAACTTTTTGCTGACAAACGAAGTATCGTATGTGCGCAAAATCAAGGAAGCCATTCTTGCCTTGCGCATTGAAAAAGCCCTAAGCAAAGACAGAATTCTTGAATTGTACCTCAATGAAATTTATCTGGGATATGGATCTTACGGGGTGGCAGCTGCGGCGTTAAACTATTTTAACAAGTCTTTAGGCGATTTAGACATTGAAGAAATTGCCTATCTGGCCGCCTTGCCTAAAGCACCGAATAACTATCACCCCATTCGCAAAACCCAAAAAGCGATTGAGCGACGCAATTGGGTGATTGAACGTATGGTGATTGAAGGTTTGATTGGTCAAGCTGAGGCAGAACAGGCAAAAAAACGCCCGTTAAAAGTTGCGTCTCGTTCTGAAACCGAATTTGTGGCAGCTCCTTACTTTGCCGAAGAGGTCCGCCGTGAACTGGTGGATATGTATGGGGAAGACAAGCTTTATAAAGGCGGATTGTCTGTACATACCACATTGGATCCTGATCTTCAAAACATGGCGCAACGCGTGTTGCAAGACGGTCTGGAAACCTATGACAGACGACATGGCTGGCGTGGTCCGGTCACACGGGTTGAAAATATCCTGTCATGGGAACAACAATTGTCTGATTTTACTGCCCCCAAAGGCGCACCGGCGGATTGGCAACTCGGTGTTGTTATAAAATTAAGTGATCAAAGCGCTGATATTGGTTTCGTTGGTGGTAATCAGGGGATCGTTCCCTTGGAAGAAATGAAATGGGCGCGCCCTTGGATGGAAGGACAAACGCTTGGCCCACGGGTTTCTCGTGCTTCAGATGTCCTTAAGCTTGGCGATGTTGTTTGGGTTAAACCCGTGTTCGCTGACAAAGAAGGTGAAGGAAAACGTATTCAACATTATGCGTTGCGCCAAATTCCCGGTGTACAGGGTGGCATTGTGGCCATGGATCCGCATACTGGTCGTGTGCTGGCAATGGTCGGGGGCTATTCATACGAACGCAGCCAATTTAACCGCGCGACCCAAGCCAACCGCCAACCCGGTTCAGCCTTTAAACCGTTTGTCTATCTGGCGGCATTAGATGAAGGATATACACCATCCACCCTTATTCTGGATGCGCCGTTTGTTCTGGATCAAGGGCCAGGGCAGCCGAAATGGCGCCCGGATAACTACAGTAATAAATTCTATGGTCCCTCGACCATGCGTTTGGGGATTGAAAAATCACGAAACCTGATGACGGTGCGCCTTGCCCAAACTTTGGGTATGGAGAAAATCGCAGAATATGCCAAACGTTTCGACATTACCCCCAATTTACAAGAAACATTGTCAATGGCGCTTGGGGCAGGGGAAACCAAACTGATCAATCTGGCTGCGGCTTATGGGATGTTAGTGAATGGTGGCAAGCGCATTATGCCAACGTTAATTGACCGCATTCAAAATCGTGATGGGATTACCGTTTTTAAACATGATACACGTAATTGTAACGATTGTATGGCGATGCAGTGGCAAGGCGATGAAGCTATCCCGCAAATTATTGATAATCGTGAAAGTGTGACATCACCTGAAAGCGCCTATCAGATTGTATCTATGTTGGAAGGGGTTGTTAAGCGCGGGACCGGGCGACGGATCGCTGCGGTGGGTAAACCATTGGCAGGTAAAACCGGAACAACCAACCAGGAACGTGACAGTTGGTTCATGGGGTTTAGCCCCGATCTTGTGGTCGGTGTGTTTGTTGGCTTTGATACCCCCATTCCTTTGGGAAAACGTGAAACCGGCTCAAGTGTGGCAGCGCCGATTTTCCGTGATTTTATGCAGGAAGCTTTGGCAGATAAGCCGGCAACGCCATTTCGTCTCCCGGATGGGGTACGGATGATCCGTGTCAATGCGCGCACCGGTCAGGATGCGAAAATTGGTGATCAAAATGTTATTTGGGAAGCCTTTAAACAAGGGACATCGCCCAGCCAAAGTAATCGCGTTTTGGAAGGGCAAAGTGATGAGATTATCACGCCGGGCGATGTGGACACAGGCGGTGGTCTATATTGACCGCAGACCTATTACAGTTTAAATAGCGTTCCATCAGATTATTCTTTTCTTTAGGAAAATATCCATGCGTGCCGAAGTTGAAACTCAGGTCGAAAAAATCCGTAAATCTCTTACCTTGTTGCGCAAGCATCTGGATTACGACAATGCTGTGCGACGTCTGGAAGAGCTGAATGCGTTGAGCGAAGATCCAAACCTTTGGAACGATCCGCAAAAAGCACAGGAACTGATGAAAGAACGCACACGTCTTGAAAATGGTATCAAGGCGCTGGAGGAGACCGAACAGGAACTTGCCGACAATATCGAATTGATCGAACTGGGCGAGATGGAAGACGATGCCGATACGGTAAAAGAGGCAGAACAAGCCTTGACCGTCTTGCAGGAACGTGCAGCCAAAGAAGAGATCGAAACCCTGTTGTCCGGTGAGGCCGATGCCAACAACTGTTTCCTTGAGATCAATTCCGGTGCCGGTGGGACCGAGGCGTGCGATTGGGCAAATATCATGTTGCGCATGTACACCCGCTGGGCGGACCAACATGGATGCAAGGTTGAATATATCGAAGAAACAGCGGGGGAAGAAGCCGGCATTAAATCCACAACCATTAAAATTTCCGGTCACAATGCTTATGGTTGGCTGAAAACGGAAAGTGGTGTTCACCGTTTGGTGCGCATTTCACCGTTTGACAGTTCTGCGCGCCGACATACAAGTTTTTCATCTGTCTGGGTCTATCCCGAAGTTGATGACAATATCGAGATTGAAATCGAAGAAAAAGACCTGCGCATTGATACCTACCGTGCCTCCGGTGCCGGGGGGCAGCACGTCAACAAAACGGACTCCGCCATTCGGATCACACATATTCCAACCGGGATTGTGGTGCAGTGTCAGAATGACCGTTCGCAACACAAAAACCGTGCAGCGGCTTATAAAATGCTGCGTGCCCGCCTATATGAAGCAGAACTGCAAAAACGCGAGGCTGAAAGTCAGGCCGAACATGATGCAAAAACGGATATCGGTTGGGGCCATCAGATCCGGTCTTATGTCCTGCAACCCTATCAGATGATCAAGGATTTGCGCACAGGCGTGGAAACCTCCAATTCCCAAGCTGTTCTGGATGGTGACCTTGATCAATTTATGGCGGCGGCCCTTGCCAGCCGGATTAAAGGATCGGATGACGAGTAAGTAATATGACAAAATCAAAGGCACAGATATTTTACGATCTTCACCATAAAGGCGTGCCTTTTATTTTGCCGAACGCATGGGATGCTGGCAGTGCAAAAATGATTGCTCGCGCTGGCTTTCCGGCAGTTGCGACGACAAGCGCGGGGATTGCCTATTCCCACGGCTTGCCAGATGGTAATAACCTTGATCCTGAATTAATGTTTGCGGCTGTTGAACGTATTGTGCGCGCCGTTTCTGTCCCTGTTACAATGGACATGGAAACGGGATACGGCGATATCACAAAAACCGTTAACCGGATTATCGAAATCGGGGCTGTTGGTGCGAATTTGGAAGATGCCGGGGGTGGGGCGGTTGATGATTTATTTCCAATTGATGAGGCGGTTCAAGCTGTAAAAACAGCGAAAGAGGCTGTCGGGGATCGTGTGTTCGTTTTAAACGCACGCTGTGATACCTATTTGACAGGGCAACCTGACGCCTTGGACCAAGCCGTTCTGCGCGGTCGGGCTTATGCAGAGGCTGGCGCGGACTGCGTCTTTATCCCCGGCGTGCTAGACCATGAAGAAATCCGCACATTGGTGAAGGAGATCAAGGCCCCCATTAATATTTTGGGCGGTGTCTCTGCAACACCTTTGTCTTTTAAAGACTATACCGATCTTGGTGTAAACCGCATCACAACAGGCGGATCATTAATGCGCGCAACCTACGCACACCTGAACCGCACCCTTGCACAGTTGCATGATGAAGGCTCGTTCACTTACGCCTGCGACGCTATCCCAGATGCAATGATTAACGACTGGATGAGCTAAATAAATTCGGGATTGAGGCTGATTTGAAAGGCATATACTAAGAGTCCTTTCGAACTCTTCAACTCATTTACAGAATTATGCGCATGATGTATGCTCATGTTAGATGTTGGAGGATCAGATGCCCGGAACACAGACATTAAAAAAACCGACCAACTTATCGCTGGATCAATCGTTATTAGCCGAAGCAAAAGCGCTGAAAATAAATTTATCGCATGCGGCTGAGGCGGGTTTGCGTCAGGCTGTTGCTCGTGCGAAAAGCGAGTGTTGGGAAGTTCGGGGGACTAAGTTGACTAAGTTCACTAAGTTCGGGGGACCATAAGTTCGGATAAGTTCGGGGGACAGTTACCGAATTACTTGCCTAAGCTTTTCATACCTCTTTCAGAAAATGAAGGAGAGCACTATGGCACGTTTAGCGCGCGTAACAATACCGAATTTACCTCATCACATAACCCAACGAGGAAACAGACGACAACAAACATTCTTTTGTGATGCCGATTATGAGTTGTATCTGGATTTATTGGCTGAATGGTGTCTTTTTTACGGCGTTGAAATCTGGGCTTACTGTTTGATGCCCAACCATACACATGTGATAGCGGTTCTAAAACGGAAGTGGCTTTGGGTAGAGCGATGGCAGAAACACATCGGCGTTACACTCGTCATATCAACTTTGAGAAGAAATGGAAAGGTCACCTGTGGCAATCCCGTTTTGCGTCATTTCCAATGGATGAGGCTTATTTGATGAACTGTGCCAGATATGTCGAACTAAATCCCGTGAGGGCCCGATTGTGTAAATATCCAGAAGAATGGCGTTGGAGCAGTGCGCGGGCACATATGTGTGCAAAAGATGACGGACTGGTTCGTGTTGCGCCATTGCTACAGCATGTTGAGAGCTGGCAACGTTTTCTCGCGGATGATTTGTCGCAAAAGGACCATTTAAAATTACAACAGCACGAAAGGACCGGACGACCTTTAGGCGACGACAACTTTGTTCAAAACTTAGAGGAACAGCTTGGCCGCCCTTTATTGCCTAAAAAGCCCGGACCAAAACCGAGAGATCGGTAACTGTCCCCCGAATTCCCGGCCCCCCCGAATTCCCGGTCCCCCGAATTCCCGTGTCCCCCGAATTCCCGAACTGAAAACATTTTGTCAGAAGTCTAAGAGTCCTTTTTAACTCTTCAACTCATTTACAGAATTATGCGCATGATGTATGCTCATTCTAGATGTTGGAGGATCAGATGCCCGGAACACAGACACTTAAAAAACCGACCAACTTATCGCTGGATAAATCGTTATTAGCCGAAGCAAAGGCACTGAAAATCAATTTATCGCATGCGGCTGAGGCGGGTTTGCGTCAGGCTGTTGCTCGTGCGAAAAGCGAGTGTTGGAAAGTTGAAAATGCTGCGGCCCTTGAAAGCTCCAATGATTGGGCAGAGACCCAAGGGCTCCCTCTTGAAAAGTACCGACAGTTCTGATGGCAAAGTATGACGTGTACCCGAACCCAAGCGGCGCCGGTTATTTGTTAGACGTTCAGGCTGATTTGCTTGATGGCCTGAATACGCGAGTTGTGGTTCCACTCTTTGATATTGCGCAAGCCCCAAAACCTGCGAAATATTTGAATCCGGTCTTTGACGTTAATGGTGAACACGTTGTTATGATGACACAGTTCATGGCATCAGTACCCAGCTCAATCCTGACAACCTCCGTTGCAAGACTGCCAAACCAGTTTGCTGAAATTACCAACGCCTTGGATATGGTATTTCAAGGGTTTTGACAGCTGTATAGTTTTTTGTTACCGGGCTTTGGGGTGGTGAAATTATCTTTCTTTAGCGCGCAATTTAATTAGGTGACTGACCGCGATCATCGGAGGACGAAATCTCTGCTGAGGACGATAACGTATGTTATTTAGTTCCACTAGCCATGCAATCGCGAAAATATTTTGTACGCCTAATGCTTTGTGAGTACTCAGCATATGGTATTGAAAAACATATTCTTTCTTTTTGGAAAAAATCTTTCTTCAGAAACATTTCAGAATCATATAGATCTTCTTTCTCCAAGAGGCTCAAAGTGGAGTTCTCTGTCGCCAACTGATTGAGAACCCATTCTTTAGCTTGCCCATTGCACACAACATCGGATGCATAATTCTGAAAAACATCATTTAAAAACAAATTATCATCTTTGTAGTATTTTAAGATGCATGAATATTTTTCACGTTCTTTTTTAGTAGGAAGCCCTGTTTCATAGCATCCTTTATTTCGAAAATGTGTGAGCAACGCTGCAACATCATAAATGTTTCCGTTATTCGCATTTTCTCGGATATTACCGATCCGGTACAAATTCTGTTTATGGCACGGCAAGAGAGCTACCTGCGCATTATATATGCCACGCACAAAGGGAATACGCTTATAAAACAGACTTGTTTGGTAATGTGCAGGGAGTTTGTACTCCGGAGCATCCGTTAACGGAGAAATGCTAAAAAATAAAAAACTTAAGTCAAACAGGCGGTTAATGTTTTTTGTTTGGCGCAAACCTTGTTCTATCTGCTCTATATTATTGTTAACCACACCCTCATAAAACAAGAGTTCTGAATTATTAAATTGAGTTGGATGATTGCGATAATTGCTGCGAATATAGTTTCGTTCTGAGAGAAAATTTAGAATAAAGCTTTCTTTCTCATTATCCGAGTGCTCAACCTCGTAGTTCAAAATTGAATCATACCACGAAATGTCATTTTGATGAGATGTATAAAAATACCAGCTAATAATCAAAACGACTAAAATCAATAGCGACCAAGATAATGCTTTAATTTGGCGAGTATTCAAAATTATACCCTCTCTCACAATTCTTAAATTTAGGATTCAGCCTCGTATTTTTCCTTTCTGCCTGTAATCGTCCTTTAGACCGAGCAAGGTGCAAGAGCGTAGATCGCATAAAAAAGCGGCAGACCTTTCCGAGTGTGTCCGCCGCTTTTTTTAGCCTATAGCATGTAACTTCTGTCAGAGTTATGTGATCTGGAAGCGGCGCAGGCAATCGGCGATGTCGTCGCCGAAATGTTTTCCTTTGCGAACCAGTCCGACAGAATGGGGCAGGGCTTTCAGGCTGGGATGTCCCCAGTCATTACTGGTCAGCAAGGCAAAAGGAATGTCTTTGGAGGCTGGCATGGCAGAAAATGCATTGGCAAGATCAATGCCGGACAGCTCATCAATTTGACCGGAGGCCAAAACCATATCCGGGCGGGTGCGAATGGCAATTTCAAACCCCTTAAACGATGATTTGGCAAATGAAACGCGATAGCCGCATTCTGCCATTTCACGTTCAACAATATGGCCTGTGGCCTTGTCGGGAACGATGACGAGAACTTCGATATTTTTCTTTTCCAGATCACCAAATTCGTGGACAAATTTACTGGTGGATGGCAGTTCGCGTACCAGTTCGGCCCCGGCATTTGGCTTGCCGACTTCGAGGGTGCCGTCCAGCGCCCCTTCAATTTTGTCCAGAAACATGCGGACATTATCGCCATGCGGGTCCGCCATTGTGTCGATCCGTTCCAGATAATCTTCCAGACGGTGTGATAGCAAGCTGACGATACCGAAATCAGCTGCGTGGGCCTGGGCACCCAAAAGCTGGACGTTGCGGCGCAGTTTCGCCATGTCGTCGCTGTTGAAGTTCGAACGCAAATTTTCGCGTTGAACTTCAAGCTGGTTCATAATGTCGCGTGCTTCTTCTAAAAATTCGTTTTCGACCTGAATTTCCAGATCGCTTTTTTTACCGGCCATGTGATGTAATCCCCCATACTCAACTCATCAGAACAATATATGGAAAGTCGATCTAGTTCAAAGTGTTTTAACGGCTTTCAATACCTCTGCGATATGATCTTTGACTTTTACTTTGGGCCAGATCTTTTTGATAATCCCGTTTTCATCAATCAGGAATGTTGTACGCACGATACCCATGAATGTCTTGCCGTACATTTTCTTTTCCTGCCAAACGCCATACGTTTCGCAAAGGTCACTTTCAGCATCTGATACGAGAGGGAAGTTTAATTCCTGTTTGGTTTTAAAGTTATCATGACGTTTGACGGTATCTTTAGATGCCCCGATGATGATGCAGTTTTCAGCCTCAAAAGCCGCATGTTCATCACGAAAACCCTTGGCTTGTGTTGTGCAGCCCGGTGTGCTGTCTTTTGGGTAGAAATAAAGGACAACTTTCTTGCCGCGCAGGCTTGAGAGGCTGAGCTCGCCGTTGCCATCGGTCGGAAGTGTGAAATCGGGGGCCTGGCTGCCTACTTCAAGTGTCATGGTCCGTGATCCTTATTGTTTATCGTCTTGTAAATTGATAGTCGATGCGGGCGTGTCAATCAATTGTTTATAATGTTTCAAAACAAGGTCAGCTGCATTTTTCATCCGTTCACAAAGCATATCGAACGAAGGTTCCCCGCAGGCTTGCACAAGATCGTCTTTTAAAGCATGGGGGAGATCACCGCCGTCTTTCTTTTTCAGTTCAGCTGCAACGGTAAGGCGCAGATAACCTTGAATGATATTCCACAATTCCACGGCAGAGATCAAATCATTGGCCATTGCGTCATCTATAATCTCCAGATCACGGGCCTTATGCAGGACATCAATCGTGTTGTTCTGTAGAATGTCAGGGTAATCGCAAGCATGGCGTAATTGCAGATATTGCGCCATAAAATCAATGTCGACGATACCACCGCGATATTGCTTGATGTCCCAGACGATATCTGTGTGATGTTCTTTATCCATTCTTTTGCGCATATCTGCGACATCAAAGAGAAGCTTATCATTGTCACGTTGTCGACACAGAACATCCTGAATGTGCCGTTCGACCTTGGCACTTAGGGACGGTGCGCCGCTGATAACACGCGCACGCGTCAGGGCCATATGTTCCCATGTCCATGCCGCTTCATTGTGATAACGGATAAAAGAGTCCAGACTGGAGGCAATCGGGCCGGAATTGCCCGAAGGTCTCAATCGCATATCGACTTCATAAAGCATACCATCCCCGGTGGGGGCGGTCAGGGCATTGATAAAGCGTTGTGACAGGCGTGCGTAATATTGTGCGACACTGAGGCTGCGTTCGCCGTTTGATCCGATGCAATCTTCGGGGGCTTCATATATGAAAACAAGATCAAGGTCGCTGGTCGCCGTCATATCCTGACTTCCTGCCTTACCCAGACCGACAATACAAATCTCGCCTTCGTCGATGGTGCCGTGTTTTTGAGCCAATTCGTCAATAACACAGGGCAGAATTTCCTGAATGATGGTTTCTGCGATATGTGTTTGTGCCAGTCCAGATTCTTTAATCGTGACGATTTGGCGTAAGGTTTGTACGCCAACTTGAAATTTACGATCATTGGCCCAACGTCGTGACAGGTCTAGAACATCTTGAAAGTCTCGAGCCTGTTCCAGAACTTTGTGTAAATCCTCGCGTAATTCGTCGACATGGGGAAGCGGTGTAAAGAAATCAGGTGTAAGAACATATTCCAGCAATGTGGAATTACGAGCGAGATGTTCGGCCAGACGCGGGGCTTCCCCCATGACTTCGGCAACCAAATCCAAAAGTTGCGGATTGACCTGAAACATGGAAAAAAGTTGCACGCCTGCGGGAAGCTTGCTCAGGAAATCGTCAAAATGACGAAAGGCGGTGTCCGGTTCCGCCGTTTGTGCCAGAGCATGCAAAAGGGCAGGCATCAAATCGGTCAGGATTTCGCGCGAACGCCGGCTTCGGGTTGCGCGATAGCGGGCATGATGCCAACCGCGCACAGTTGTGTCGACGAACTCAGGATTTTCAAAACCGATGGAACGCAGGTACGTCAGGGTACCAGGGTCGGGATCGCCACCGGTAAAGACAAGGTTGCCTGTTTCATCAGCATGGGTGTTGATCTCGCTGCTTTCTTCGAACAATTCCGCATAATAGGTTTCGACCCGTTCCAGATGAGGGATGAACTCTTTTGCAAAACTGTCCTTATTTTCATAGCCGAGGAAGATAGCCAAGCGTTCCACGGCTTCGTCATCTTCGGGTATGGAATGGGTTTGCTCATCATTGGTCATCTGGATACGATGTTCGACCTTGCGCAGATATTGATAGCTTTCAATCAGGTTATCGCACACGTCTTGCTCAACCTGTTCGGCATTAACCAGTGCCTGCAAGGCTTTACATGTCGGGGCGATGCGAACATCAGGATTACGTCCCCCCCAGATAAGCTGCTGAGTTTGGGCATAAAATTCAATTTCACGAATACCGCCATGCCCCAGTTTGACATTATGTCCGTTCAAGGCAATGTTATGTCCGCCCTTATGTGCGTTGATCTGGCGTTTAATGGCATGAATGTCCTGAATGGCCGCAAAATCCATATATTTGCGCCACATGTAGGGACGTAAAATTTCAAGGAAGGCATAACCTGCTTCGATATCACCGGCAACCGGGCGCGCCTTGATCATGGCAGCACGTTCCCAGTTTTGCCCAATACTTTCATAGTAGGTTTCAGCCGCCAAAACGGATATTGCCAGTGGGGTGGAACCGGGGTCGGGCCGTAAACGAAGATCGGTGCGAAAGACATATCCATGTGCGGTGCGGTCATCCATCATTTGCACCAGTTGTTTGGTCAGGCGCACCATATTTTTTTGTAAATCCCACGGATCGTCCGTTTGAATAATGTCTGTGTCGAAAAGAACAATAATATCCACATCACTGGAATAATTCAGTTCGCGCCCCCCCAGTTTTCCCATACCCAATATGATCAAACCGGAATTTTTTTGTGGATTTTTTTCCGGGTCGGGCAATTTGAAATACCCGCGTTGGTGGCCTTCGCGCAAAAGTGTCCCACAAGCATAATCCAAGGATGTTTCAGCCAATGTTGTCAGATTATCGGTAACTTGAAAAACATCCCATGTCTGACAAATATCAGCTAAAGCGATGGTGAGGGCCGCTTTTCGTTTGGTGATTCGCAACTCTTTGGCCATCGCTTCGCGTTCTGGTTGAGTTTCCCAGAAGGCTGTAAGGTCTGACATTATCTGTTTAAAGGTCTTGTCCGGTCCTTCTTGCATTAAGGTGGAAAAGAATGAAATATCTTTTAAAACACAATGCGTTAGGAATGGACTGTTACCGAAAATAGTGCAAAATATTTTGTGCGCCTGTTCATCTTTTATAAGATGGGTTGCAAACGCCTTGCGTTCAGTGTCATCAATGCGCTCGCAGGCTTCTTGCCAATGAAGAAAACCGACATCTGTTTTTTCTGTATCAGAAGCTTGTGGGAGAGGTCTGTTAACCGTTTGGTACCAAAGTGATGTCATAATAATTTCCCCCAGCTGTGAGCATCTTGTTTTTGCAACAGTGCGCCAACTGGATTTGTTTATCAAGTATGAAAAAGGATTGGATTAAGCCCGGTGGTCTGGAAGACATTAAAACATACACTCCAGATAGTTAGCGCGGTTCTTGCCGGGATTGCGTTGCTGGCGCTTGTGATTGCGTGGAAGTTGTCACAAGGTCCGATTTCTTTGCCGCAACTGACCCCATATATTCTTGACGCTGTTTCGCACAATACCCGCGGCATGACGGTGAAAATTAAAGATACGGTCCTCAGTTGGGAAGGATGGGAACGTACACTTGATATCAAAATTGTCGGTGCGAGTATTTTTACGCGGGATGGTCGCCGCTTGGCCTCTGTGCCTGAAGCCTCGTTGTCTTTAAGCGCGCAAGCTTTATTCAAAGGCGTGGTGGCCCCCAGCAGTATTGAACTGATTGAACCGCAAATTAATTTAATGCGTCATGGTGATGGAACGTTTGCCTTTGAATTGGGGGACGGTATGACGGTGCGGGCAGACCGTGCCTTTCGACTGGATGATTTCATCGGCAAAACACCGGACCCGGCTCGCCCGCTCAGCTTTTTGAAAAAGCTTGTCGTGAGCAAGGCTACGCTTGATTACAATGACCGTAAGAACCAGACAAGTTTGATCGCACCCAATACGTCTTTTGAATTGGAACGTATTGGTGAAACGATGGTGATAGATATCGGCTTGGATATTTTCCTTGGGGGAAAGCCTGCAAAAATAGATTTGAATGCCTCTTATAACCTGACAACTGAGATTTTAGATACTCAAGCAAATATTGGCACCCTTAATGTCGGAGACTTATCCCTTTTATTACCGGAATTGGATGCGCTTAAACCTTTGCAGTTTGATCTTGCTGGGAAGGTTAATGTTGCCTTTGATGCAGATTGGAAAGTACGTTCCTTTTTTGCAGATTTAAAATCGACGAAGGGGAAATTCGTCGTCCCAGAGCCAGCGAAACAGGCCCTGACAATTGATACAATGTCCTTGCGCGCCGCTTATGAAGACTTGGATGGTAAACTTCGCATTCAAGAGGCCATGTTGGCTTTACCTGTCGGAACGTTGGTGAAGCTACCCCAACCGATTGAAGATTATATCCCGATGGAAGTTATACGCCTCAGTGGGGAATATGATGCGCGTTTAGATCAGTTTCAGTTGGATGAATTGAACTTTGATTTAGGCGAAGGTCCGAACGGAACCCTAAAAGGCACATTTGAAGGCATTTTAAATGGTCCTGAGCGTTCGACTGATCTTGTTGGAGAATTATTAAATGTTAATCCATCCAATTTGTATCGCTATTGGCCACGAGGTTTAAATGATGATGCACGCGATTGGGTCGTCAGTAACATTTCCGAAGGTATTGTGCATCGGGCCGGGATCAATCTTTCACTGAGTGCCAATGAAAAAGGCGATATTACCTTGCATCATGTGTTCGGTGATATGGAGATGGATGGCGTCAGTGTCGATTATCTATCGCCGATGCCTAAAGTCAGAAATGCCAGCGGTTGGGCAAAATACGATCATCAGTCTTTTAAAATTACGGTTACAAGCGGTGAAGTCGACACCATCAAACTGAAAAAGGCACAAATCGATATTGTCGGTTTGGATGAGTATGATCAACGACTTAATTTGTCTTTGACGGCAGCAGGACCCTTGCGCGACACATTGGCTTTTATTGACAATAAACCGTTGGGGTTTGCCAAGGCGTTGGGGATTTCACCTGAAAAAACATCAGGTGAGGCGGTGACGGATATGACGATGTCTTTCCTGTTGTTGAATGATCTGGATTGGGACGGTGTTGATGTGCAGGCCAAGGCCAAAGGGGCGAACATTGCAATTAAGGATGTCATGTTCGATGAAGATATCAGCAAAGGCGAGATTGATCTGGTCGTTGACAAAAAAGGAATGGATGTTGAAGGTAAAATTATCCTTGGTTCAATCCCCGCCGATTTAAAATGGCGTGAGAATTTCACGCAGAATACTTTGTTTAAACGTCGTTTCTTATTGGACGGTGTTGTGAACGAGGACCAGCGGATCAAGGAATTGCGGTTGGATTTTCCGCCTTTTAATAACAAAATTATTGATGGGCCTGTTCATGTGGATGCGACCATTACGGAAGATTGGGGCGGTGTCGGTATTTTGGAAGCCTTTGCAGACTTGGAAGGGGCTGAAATTGATATTCCGGTTATTCATTGGCGAAAAGAAGCCGAAGGGGCGGGGGAAGCCTATGCCAAAGTCAACTTTAATTCTGATCGTTTAATTGGTGTGCCTTATTTCTCTGTATCCAGTGGAGATTTAAAGGCGTCCGGGTCGATTGCGCTGGATGCGCAAGGCAAACAAATTCAGACAATGCAAATTTCTCGCTTTCAGGCAGGAAAAACAAATATTACGAATGGCACAATCCTTTATTCACCACGCGTGGGATGGGAACTTGATATTACGGGTGAAAGTCTGGATCTGACCCATGTGTTGAAAAATAGCCGCCAAAATAGCGAAAATGCGCAATTGGAGGAGGAAAAAGACACGGACCTACCCGGAACCTTTTCCGGTCGATTTGATCGTGTTTGGCTGGATGATGAATATACACTGGATACGGTGGCAGGGGCCCTGTCTTCGGATGGTAAAATCTGGACGCAAGCCCATCTCAGCGGTGTGGTTGGTGGTGGAAAACCTTTTATGATTGATTTGTCACCGGATGGACAAAACCGCAGACTAAAAATGGAAACGGGTGATGCGGGTGCTTTGTTACGGGCATTGGACATGTTCGATGATATGAAAGGCGGGGATTTGACGATTGAAGGGGTGATTAATGATGATGTCCCACGCCGTCCCCTTGTGGGGAGTATTCGCATCAGTGATTATCGCATTACCAAGGTTCCTGCATTGGCAAAACTTTTAAGTCTTGCCGCCTTGACAGGTGTATTGGATAGCTTGCAAGGCGATGGTATTGGGTTTTCAACACTGGTTTCACCATTCAAGTATGATGGTGGGGTGATTGAATTTAAAGATGGTCGCACGAACGGTATTTCATTGGGTCTGACATGGGAAGGCAAGATTTATACCTTTGCCAAGGTGGCCGATATTTCAGGCACGGTTGTACCCGCTTATGGATTAAATTCGTTGTTGGGCAACGTGCCGATCTTGGGTAATCTCTTTTCTGCCGGGGAAAAAGGTGGCGGCTTGTTTGCCTGGACTTATACGGTTAAAGGCAACCTTGATGATGCCGACGTCAGCGTAAACCCTGTCAGCGCGCTTGCGCCCGGTGTGTTGCGCAAACTCTTTCAAATCGGCGATGGAAAAAGCTCCTCTCCAGAGGAAGTACCTAGAAAATAAAAAGGCTTCCTCGTTTTGAAGGAAGCCTGCCTCAGGTTATTGACAAAGCTCCAAGTGTCATCCCCGACCCCGATCGGGGATCCATCTTCATCCATTGAGAGGTATCTAACCAGTTGATTTAAAATGGATCCCGCATCAAGTGCGGGATGACAGTTTTGGTCAATTATCTACGAAAAACACTTTGTCAGCAGTCTGAGGCTACCTTGTTTTGAAGGAAGCCTTTTTTTATTTTCCAATATTGCCCTGGCTTAAATCGGTTTGATTAAAGCGTGGCGTTTTTTGCCAAAGGACAGCTTGATTAATCCATCGTCGTTGGCATCGGCCAATGTGATGAGTTGATTTTCATCACTAATGGCATTGTCATTGAGACGGGCACCACCGCCTTTGATGGCGCGGCGGGCTTCGCCACCGGATTTTGCCAATTCAACCCGGCGCATGGCATCAAAGGCAGGAATGCCATCTTTGAGATCGCTTTGCGAAATCTCGTATGTCGGCAGGTCTTTGCCTAATTGGCCTTCTTCAAAGGTTTTCTTGGCGGTTTCAGCCGCATTTAAGGCTGCTTCTTCGCCCCGGCACAGTTTGGTGACTTCATGAGCGAGGATTTTTTTGGCTTCGTTTAATTCTTGCCCCTGCAAGGCTTCCAACTTGGCAATTTCATCTAGTGGAAGTTCGGTAAACAATTTCAGGAAACGACCGACATCGGCATCCGATGTGTTGCGCCAGTATTGCCAGAAATCATAGGCTGACAGCATATCGTCATTTAACCAGACAGCCCCATTTGCCGTTTTCCCCATTTTCTGGCCACTGGATGTGGTCAGCAGAGGAACCGTCAGACCGAAAACTTCGTTGCCGGAAACGCGGCGGGTCAATTCAACGCCGTTGATGATGTTGCCCCATTGGTCTGATCCCCCCATTTGCAGGGATAGGCCGTGGCGTTTATTCAGTTCATAGAAATCATAGGCCTGAAGGATCATGTAGTTAAATTCAAGGAAAGTCAGCGGCTGTTCCCGGTCAAGGCGCAGGCGAACGCTGTCAAAACTCATCATGCGGTTGATGGTGAAATGACGACCGAAATCACGCAGGAATTCAAGGTAGGATAACCCAGATAGCCAGTCATCGTTATTAACCATGATGGCATCGCTGTTGCCTTCACCGAAATTGAGATATTTGCCAAAAACGGTTTTGATGCCAGCCATGTTATTGCTGATGAATTCATCCGTCATAACCGGGCGGGTGGCATCTTTACCGGACGGGTCGCCTACTTTTGTGGTGCCGCCCCCCATTAAAACAACAGGTTTATGCCCCGTTTTTTGCAGCCAACGCAGCAGCATAATCGGTAAAAGGCTACCAATATGTAGGCTGGTTGCCGTGCAATCAAACCCGATATACGCCGTAATAACCTCTTTTGCGGCTTTTTCGTCCAAGGCTTCAATGTCTGTGCACTGGTTGATAAAACCGCGCTCTGACAAAATGCGAATGAAATCGGATTTGTAATTGGTCATGGATAGGGTTTTCCTGAAAAACGCTTTACTTTACTATGAGGCGGGCCTACTTAGCATAAAACGACAAGGGTGCTCTATATAAAAATGACGGATATTATTCTTCAGACTTTTGTTACGATGTTCGTAATTATCGACCCGATTGGCCTGACACCAATGTTTATTGGGCTGACATCGGGCGCAAATGTTGCTTATCGGCGGAAAATGGCGTTACGCGCAGTCCTTTTTGCCGCTTGTATTCTTGCTTTTTTTGCTTTGATTGGACATGAATTTCTCGGCTTGCTGGGGATTGAAATGTCATCATTTCGCATTGCGGGCGGGGCCATGTTGTTTTTAACCGGCCTGGAAATGGTTTTTGGCAAGCGAACAACACGACGTAGTGAAAATGCCGAAGAAATCGTTGCAGAACATGAAATGGAAGATATTTCCGTCTTTCCACTGGCGATCCCCTTTTTGGCAGGGCCAGGATCAATCACATCCATCATGCTGTTGATGGAAGGTCAGGACGGTAATTATGAAGGCCAGTTCGTGATTTTGGCCGTTACGGGTGTGGTGTTGCTGGTCAGCCTCATTTTGTTTATGTTGTCAGATAAGTTGGAAAAGATATTGGGACAAACAGTCTCCAGTATTTTTTCACGTATTTTAGGTGTTCTACTGGCGGCGCTGGCTTCGCAATATATTATTGACGGATTGCGTACCGCCTTATTCAGCAATACATAAAGGGAAACCAATCGTGAAACTGGTTCTGGGGTTAATGAGCGGTACATCACTGGATGGTATTGATGTTGCGTTGATCAGAACCGACGGGGATAAGGTGGGCGAGTTACTGGGCTTTCAAACTTACCCTTATGATGAAGGCTTTCGTGAAAATGTTCAGACCAGTTTCGGTCATAAAGATGATTTCGGTGATCTGGAAGAACAAGTCACACAACGCCATATTCAGGCGGTTGAACGCTTCTTGCAGGCAGAAGGTTTTGCACGTTCCGACATTGATTTAATCGGCTTTCACGGACAAACGGTTTTTCATGACCCCGCAGCAGCTCTAACCATACAATTGGGAAATGGCGCAGATATGGCACGTGCCGTGGGTATTGATGTGGTGAATGATTTGCGCACTGCTGACGTGATGGCAGGGGGACAAGGGGCACCATTGGTTCCTGTTTTTCATCGTGCTTTGGTGCAGCAAAGCAATCTGAAGGGGCCGATAGCCATATTAAATTTGGGTGGTGTCGGTAACGTGACATGGATTGGCAGGGATGGTGAACTTCTGGCATTCGATACAGGACCGGGAAATGCCTTGATTGATGACTGGGTCAAGCGCCATACGGGGAAACCTTATGACGAAGACGGCAAAATAGCATCGTGCGGCAACATTCATGATGACTGTGTAAACACTTTTATCTGTCACCCTTATTTTCAGAAATCAGCGCCCAAAAGTCTGGATCGGGATGAGTTTAAATCCTTTGCCTTTGATCTGGTAGATGGCTTGAGTGTCGAAGATGGTGCGGCAACCTTGGCGGCTTTTAGTATCGCCTCGGTTATCAAAGCGCAGGATGAATTCCCTTATTGGCCTGAACGTTGGGTCGTCTGCGGCGGGGGGCGCTTAAATAAATCGTTGATGAGTGCCTTTCGCGCCTATCTGTATGCTGATGTGCGAACCGCAGAAGATGTTGGCTGGAATGGCGATGCGATTGAGGCACAGGCCTTTGCCTATTTGGCGGCACGTAGTGCAGAAGGTCTGGAGATTACATTTCCCGGCACAACAGGGGTTTCCAAACCGATAAGCGGTGGTGTGTTCAATAAGGCACGATAAAAAATGGCCCCACATCAAATGCAGAGCCATTTTCATTTTTATCTACTGACTTAATTATTCGGCAGCCAGTTCAATAATGCGACGGTCCAGATAATCACCGACGAATTGTTTAATAAGTTCGGCTTCGCTTTCATTATTAAAATAATGCGTTGCCTCTGAAATGCGTTCGTAAGTGATGCTGATGTTTTTCTGGCTGTCCAGTTTGTTGACCAGTTTTTGAACTGATTCTTCCGGTACAACATCATCGGCATCGCCATGAATGACCAATCCTGAAGCCGGGCACGGCGCAAGGAATGAGAAATCATACAGGTTTGCAGGAGGGGCAACGGAGATAAAACCGTTAATTTCCGGGCGACGCATCATCAGTTGCATACCGATCCATGCGCCGAACGAAAAACCGCCAACCCAACAAATACGGGCATTCGGGTTGTGTGTTTGCATCCAGTCCAGTGCGGCTGCAGCATCGGATAATTCACCAATGCCGCTGTCGAAAATCCCTTGTGAACGTCCGACACCACGGAAATTGAAACGCAAGACAGAAAAGCCGCGTTCCTTAAATGCTTTGAACAACGTGTAGGTCACGCGGTTGTTCATTGTGCCACCCTGTTCGGGATGGGGATGGAGCAAAAGTGCAACGGGTGCGTTGGGGGTGTTGCTGTGATGGTAACGCCCTTCGAGGCGACCTTCAGGTCCATTGAAAATGACTTCAGGCATTTTTCTCAGACGAATCCTTTAGGTAAGAATATAAAAAATTAAAAATCCGACTACTTTTTGCGGGTATTGCAGAAAAATATAGAAAACTGCTCTTCATAAACTTGACTAAAATAGTCGGGCATTCTATATTCCCTAGCAACAAGCTATGAAATAGTGTCAATCGGTCGTCAGATCAATGGTGCTTCTCATAGCGCAAAATGGATAAAGATACTAGCAAAACGTGGTCTGCCGTGTTTAAAAGATTTAAAGAAGACATCGACTCATTCATTCAACGCGACCCTGCGGCCAAGTCCCGCTTGGAAGTTATCCTTTGTTATCCGGGTTTGCACGCGTTGATGTTTTATCGTGTTTCGCATGCTTTATGGCTGCGTGACTGGCGCCTGTTGGGACGTTTTTTATCCCATGTTGGTAAAATTCTTTCAGGCATCGAAATCCACCCCGGTGCAACGATCGGTCGACGTTTCTTTATTGACCACGGCACAGGGGTTGTAATCGGTGAAACGGCAGAGGTTGGCGACGATGTTATGCTTTATCAAGGTGTTACATTGGGCGGGACTTCATTGGAAGAAGGTAAGCGTCACCCCACGTTGGAAGATGGTGTGATTGTAGGGTCCGGTGCGCAAGTTCTTGGTCCACATGTTATCGGTGCCGGTGCGCGTATCGGTGCCAATGCCGTTGTGTTGGAAGATGTTCCCCCTGGGGTCACGATGGTTGGTATTCCGGCCAAGATGGTGATGGGGCGTAAAAAGAAAGACAATGGCGATTTCTGTGCTTATGGAACGCCAGACGGTATGACCGACCCGATGGTTCGTACCATTGAAATGTTACGCAATGAAATTCATGCGTTGAAGAATCGGGTTGAAGAATTAGAAGGCGATGATGTCGAAAATAAATCCGAAAAGAAATTAGATGTCGTTTCCTGCGGGCGTAAATAGGGAGTTTTTGCCGTGAAGTTAAGTACAAAAGGTCGTTATGCCGTGATGGCAATGGTTGATCTGGCCTGTAACAGCAAAGGCACGCCGGTGTCTTTGGCAGATATTGCGGAACGTCAAGAAATTTCACTGTCCTATCTGGAACAGTTGTTCGGCAAGTTACGCAAAGGTGATTTGGTTAAAAGTGTGCGTGGTCCCGGTGGTGGGTATTTGTTGTCACGCGATTGTTCAGAAGTGCGTGTCTCCGATATCATTATCTCGGTGGATGAACCAATTACGGCAACGCGCTGTACACCGGGTAATCCGAACGGCTGTCGTGAGAACAAAAGCCGTTGTTTGACGCACGATCTCTGGACTGAACTGGGAAATCAGATTTATCTGTATCTAAGTTCGGTTTCTTTGGAAGATATTGTTGAAAAACGATTGCTAGGGACCAGTAACCTGTTTAATGCGGCGGTTCGTGCCAAGGTCGAGGCCGCAGAGTAAAGATTAAAGTCATGTCACGTATTGCATATATGGATTACAACGCGACAGCGCCGGTGTTTCCATCGGTCGCACATGCCATGAGTACGGCAATTGCCCATGTTGGCAATCCGTCTTCTGTGCATCGTCTGGGACGCGAAGCGCGTGCCATGATGGAAGAAGCGCGTGAATCCGTGGCCGGCCTTGTGAATGTCCCGCGTGATTGGGTGATTTTTACCAGCGGTGGGACCGAGGCGGATGCGCTGGCCCTGAAAGGGTCTGGCTGCGAACGTGTATTGGTTTCAGCCGTTGAGCATGCAGCCGTGCTGAACGTACGTGAGGATGCAGAAATCCTGCCGGTCGATGGCAACGGAATTGTTGATTTAAACGCCTTGGAAACAGCACTAAAAGAGGATAACCGTTCAACCTTAGTCAGTGTGGTTGGGGCAAACAATGAAACAGGCGTGATTGAACCGATTGGTGAGATCGTTGAAATCGCCCATCGTTACGGCGCATTGGTTCATTGTGATGCTGTGCAGATGGCTGGAAAATGCACATTTGATATTTCGGCACTTGATCTTGATTTTGCGAGTTTGTCTTCGCACAAAATCGGCGGCCCACAAGGTGTTGGTGCGCTGATTAAACGCGAGGGACTAAAGCTGGAGTCCATGTTTAAAGGCGGCGGGCAGGAACGGTCCATGCGTGGCGGGACTGAAAATCTAAGCGGTATCGTTGGCTTTGGTGCAGCGGCTCGTGAAAAGGTGAATTTTGTTGAAATCGAAGCCTTACGTGACGATTTGGAAAGACAAGTGAAGGAGCTCGGCGGCGTTATTTTTGGTGATCAAGTTAAGCGTTTGCCCAATACAAGTTATTTTGCCTTGATGGGGATGCCCAGTGATCGTCAAGTGATGGCGCTGGATCTTGCCAATGTTATGGTGAGTGCCGGGTCGGCCTGTTCCAGCGGGAAGGTGAAAGCGTCACATGTGCTGAAGGCGATGAAGATTGATGACGATGTTGCGAATTGTGCCATTCGGGTTTCGTTAGGATGGAATAGTTCAAAAGAAGATGTGGAAATGTTTGTACAAGCTTGGAAAAAGTTGGTAGAGCGCGTACAGGCCAAACAGACGAAGAGTGATGCCGCTTAAGGCAATTAGTTTTGGATTGAAGAAAAAGAAGAAAAGGAGTGCCCACATGGGCGTAAATACACAGGAACATCCGGTTTACTTGGATTACCAAGCCACAACACCGACGGACCCCCGCGTCGTAGAAGCGATGTTGCCGTATTTTACTCAAAAATTCGGAAACCCGCATTCACGTAACCATGCCTATGGCTGGGAAGCAGAAGAAGCTGTTGAAGAGGCCCGCAAGCAAGTCGCGGACATCATCAACGCCAATCCGAAAGAAATTATTTTTACGTCTGGTGCGACGGAATCGAACAATCTGGCCCTTAAGGGTGTCGGCGCGTTTTATAAAAATAAACGCAACCACATCATCACGGTTGTGACCGAACATAAATGTGTTCTCGATACCTGTCGCCATATGGAACAGGATGGGTTTGAAGTCACTTACCTTGGCGTTCAACAAAACGGCCTGATTGATCTGGATGAATTGAAAGCCGCCATGACGGACAATACCTTGTTGGTGTCTGTGATGGGGGTCAACAACGAAATCGGCGTTGTTCAACCCTTAAAAGAAATTGGTGCCCTGTGTCGTGCCAACAAGACTTTCTTCCATACGGATTGTGCGCAAGCCGTTGGTAAAATTGAACTTGACGTCGAAGAAATGAACATCGATCTGATGTCTATTTCCGGTCACAAAATTTATGGCCCGATGGGTGTAGGTGCGCTTTATGTGCGTCGTCGTCCGCGTGTGCGTATTATTGCCCAGATTAATGGTGGTGGTCAGGAACGCGGAATGCGTTCAGGTACACTTGCTCCGGCACTTTGTGTGGGTTTGGGGATGGCGTGTGAAATTGCCAAGAAAGAAATGGCAACCGAAAATGAACGCCTGCATAAACTGCAAATGCATATGTGGAATCGTTTTCAGAATGAACTGGACGAAGTCTACCTTAATGGTGATCTGGAACAACGCGTATGTACCAACCTGAATGTAAGCTTTGCTTTCGTTGAAGGCGAAGGCTTGATGATGGGGATTAAGGATTTGGCTGTTTCCAGTGGGTCGGCTTGTACGTCGGCTTCGCTAGAACCGTCTTATGTGCTGCGTGCTCTCGGTGTTGAAGAAGAACTGGCTCATACGTCTTTACGACTGGGTATTGGTCGTTTTTCTACGCAAGAAGAAATCGATTATGCAACGGATCGGATTATTAAAGAAGTCAAACGCCTGCGTGAAATGAGCCCGCTTTATGAGATGGCTCAGCAAGGTATTGATATTAAATCCATCCAATGGGCTGAACACTAATTTCGAAAGACAGCCACCTTTGAAGTGGTTTTAAAGGAGAAGAAAATGTCTTATAGCGATAAAGTTGTCGATCACTACGAAAACCCGCGCAATGTTGGTTCAATGGACAATGAGGCCGGTGAAATCGGAACAGGTCTGGTCGGTGCACCTGCCTGTGGCGATGTGATGCGCCTGCAAATCAAAGTCGGTGCGGACGGTATTATTGAAGATGCCAAGTTTAAAACATTTGGTTGCGGTTCTGCGATTGCATCCAGTTCACTTGTGACTGAATGGGTCAAAGGCAAGACGCTGGATGAAGCGTCCAATATCAAAAATACGGATATTGCCGAAGAGTTGGCGTTACCTCCGGTGAAGATTCATTGCTCTGTGTTAGCAGAAGATGCTATCAAAGCGGCAATTGAAGATTATAAAACAAAACATAAAGACTAAATCAATCACGAAGGAGTGACGCCAATCATGACTGGACGTCCCGCCCCAATTAGCGTGACCGAAGCGGCACTTGATCGGATCCGCGTTCTGATGGAAGGACGCGGAAAACCGAGTAAAGGTGTACGTATCGGTGTACGGACAAAAGGCTGTTCCGGCTTGTCTTACACGCTGGAGTTCGCCGATGAAGTCAATGAGTTTGATGAAGTGTTCGACGCAGCCGACGATATCACCATTATGATCGATCCGAAGGCAACTATGTTTATCTTCGGAACCGAAATGGATTTTGTTGAAGAGCAAATGGCCTCTGGCTTTGTCTTTACCAACCCTAATGAAAAGGGGCGTTGTGGCTGTGGTGAATCTTTCCACGTTTAAAAGCAAAAGGTAGGAAGCCATCCCCGCACATATGCGGGGATCTCTTTTATAAAGAGATTTCGCATACTGTGCGCAAGGGCGATTGTTTAGAACTATGGACGTATCAAACCAAACGATGATGCTGAAAAACGACAAAAGCGGGGTTCATCCCTGTTGGTCCTGTAAGGGACCGGTGGGGAATGGGGACTTGTTTTGTGAAACCTGTCATGCGGTTCAGCCGCCCGGCCATATCGACCATTTCACCCGTTTCGGGTTGAAAAAGGCTTATAGTCTGGATGTAGACGGATTGGAACGCAGCTATTTCGAACTGCAACGTCATTTACACCCGGATCGTTTTGCAAACAAAACACCGAAGGAAAAAACGCTGTCTCAGCAACAGGCGGTCAGCTTGAACGAAGCTTTCGAAGTGTTGAAAGATCCGCTTAAGCGCGCAGATTATTTGTTGAGTGTGCATGGGATGACGGGCATCAGCCACGATCATACGGTGAATGACCCCATTCTTTTGATGGAAGCGATGGAAACACGCGAAGCCTTGATGGAAGCGCAAACCGTTGATGTCGTTAATGCGTTATCCGATAAGGCGCGCCGTGATGTGCGCGATTGTGTACGTGCAATTGCGCAAGCCTTTGATCAAGAACACTATGACGAGGCTCGTAAATTAGCTTTACGCCTGAAATATTTGACGAAACTTTTGGAAGAAACGCGCCAGCATAAAGCGCGTTTGGTAATGAAATAAGACCATGATCGAAACCGTATTGCTACAAATTCACGAACCCGGCGAAACACCACTTCCTCATGCGGGCGACAGCGACCTGGCAGTGGGGATTGATTTGGGTACGACCAATTCCGTTGTTGCCGTCTCTAATGACGAAACGCCCGAAGTTTTGCGCGATGAAAATGGCTCGGGTCTTGTGCCGTCTGTTGTTGCTTACGCACCGGATGGGTCTGCCATTGTCGGGCAACTTGCCAAACAGCTTTTGCTGATGCGCCCGGAAACAGTGATTTCATCCGTTAAACGATTGATGGGACGTGGCCTTCAGGATGTAAAATCAATTTCAGGAACCCTGCCTTTTGAAGTGATTGAAGGCGAAGGCATGGTGCGCCTTAAGGTTTCGGGCAAAGAATTGACGCCGGTGGAAATTTCCGCCGATATTTTACGCGCTTTGAAAGAACGTTCTGAAGATCAGTTGAAGCAAAAGGTTGAAAAGGCGGTTATCACTGTACCTGCTTATTTTGACGATGCGGCCCGTACAGCAACCAAAGATGCGGCAAAGCTTGCTGGATTGCAAGTTTTGCGTCTTGTGAATGAACCAACAGCGGCTGCATTGGCTTATGGTTTGGATAAAGAGGCCGAAGGGCTTTATGCGGTTTATGACCTGGGTGGTGGGACGTTTGATATCTCGTTGCTGCGCATGGAAAAAGGCGTGTTTCAGGTAAAATCAACAGGCGGTGATGCGGCCCTTGGTGGGGATGATTTTGATCACGCCATCTTGGAATATTTTCTGACGGAGCGCCGCGCAAAGTTTGGTGAAGAAAAACTGACGACGGATGATGTGAAAATTGCACTGGTTACAGGACGGATGGCAAAGGAATGCCTGACGGAAAATGACAGTGGTGATTTTGTGTTAGAATTTAACGGTCAGCCTTCAAAACATACGATTACCCGTGAGAAGTTTGATGAACTGGCGGCACCACTTGTGGATCGCACAATCGATATTTGCCGCAATGTTCTGGAAGATGCCGACATTTTCCCGGATGAAGTCAAAGGTATTGTTCTGGTCGGTGGCTCGACCCGTGTACCGTTGGTGCGCAAACGGGTGGGGGACTTCTTTGGACAATCCCCGTTATCCGATATTAATCCAGATGAAGTTGTGGCGGTCGGTGCCGCATTGCAAGCCGAGGCTTTGACGGTTGGTTCAGACAATTTATTGCTGGATGTAACACCGTTAAGTTTAGGGATTGAGACAATGGGTGGGATCGTGGAAAAGGTTATTCCGCGCAACACCCCTATCCCGGTCGCCAAGGCACAGGAATTTACCACTTATCAGGATGGTCAAAGCGCAATGGCGTTTCACGTTTTGCAAGGCGAACGTGAAATGGTGGACCAGAACCGATCCCTTGCTCGTTTTATCCTGAAAGGGATTCCGCCGATGACGGCCGGGGCAGCACGTATCCGTGTGACCTTTAGTGTGGATGCTGACGGTTTGTTGACGGTTGGGGCAGAAGAAGTCACCACAGGCGTTTCTCAAGAAGTGGCAGTCAAGCCGTCCTATGGTCTATCTGATGAAGAAATGGCCCATATGCTGCGTGACAGTATGGTCCATGCCAAGGAAGATATGGAAGTCCGCCTTTTGACAGAGGCCCGTGTGGAAGCCAAACGGGTGATGGAAGCCGTTTATTCTGCACTCCATATCGACGGTAAGTTATTGAATGAAGATGAACGTGCCCATATCAATGTTGTTTTGAATAAACTGGATGAAACAATTGCGGGTGATGATCGTCACACGATCAATGCGATGGTTGAAGAATTAGATCGTGAAACTCAGATTTTTGCCCAGCGTCGTATGGATAAGGGTATTGAAGAGGCCCTGACCGGGGTAAACGTAGAGAAGCTGGAAAGCGCGATTGAGTCTTGATTTCTTGACCAAAATCGATAAAAGGCTTGCAACGCAGTTTTTATAGAGAGAAGAAAACCATGCCTAAAATGACTTTCATTAACCCTGACGGTTCTGAAAAAGTAGTAGATGCCGCCAACGGTTTGTCCGTTTTGGAAATTGCACACAAGAACGATATTGATCTTGAAGGTGCGTGTGAAGGCTCTTTGGCTTGTTCAACTTGCCATGTGGTTGTCGATGAAGAATGGTTCGACAAGTTGAATGAAGCATCTGAAGAAGAAGAAGATATGTTGGATTTGGCGTTTGGCCTGCAACAGACCTCTCGTTTGGGATGTCAGATTCTTATGTCTGATGAACTGGATGGTTTGACTGTGCATGTGCCGGCGGAAACACGTAATATCGGTTAATTTTGACCGGACGAGGAGATTGTCTCATGGGATTGCGCTGGACGGATATTCACGATATTGCCATTGAATTGGAAGATGCTCACCCGGATGTAGATATTATGTCTGTGCGCTTCACCGATTTGTGGAAATGGGTGCAGGAACTGGATGATTTCGAAGATGATCCGGATAAAAGTAACGAAAAAGTCCTCGAAGCCATTCAAATGGCATGGTTGGATGAACGAGATTAATGTGAACAGTCCCTGCCATCTTAGCAGGGACGTTTTCTTTTGGCCTTAGATGAACGAGGGATCTTGGCGATGAATGTCCAACTTATGTATGGCGTGACCGTTTTGGATATTATTGCTTTGGTCTGGTTTTTATTGGCTTGGGTCGGGTATACGTCATGGGCGGACCGGTTTAGTCAGACACGACCCAGCTTGATGACAGTCATGTATGACTATCGTCTGGAATGGATGAAACAAGCGTTAAATCGTGAAGTCCGTGTGGCGGATGCCGCATTGTTATCGACCTTAATTCGTTCAATTTCATTATTTGCTTCAACAGCTATTTTTTTGCTGGGTGGGGTCGTGGCAATTTTTGGATCTTTGGAACAAATTCTGGATTTGACCAAAGACCTGACTTATGTCGCCAAAGCATCCAAAGTCATGTGGGAAATCAAACTTCTGACCTTGGGTACAATTTTTATATATGCTTTTTTTAAGTTTGCGTGGGCGTTACGTCAGTTCAATTACATGCTGATCGTAATGGGGGCGTTTCCATCACCGGAATTTGCAAAGACGAAAGAGGCACAGCAAATTGCTGAACGCGCAGCAAGAGTGAATGCTCTGGCAGTGCAAACTTTTAACCGGGGAATGCGAACGTACTATTTCGGTATGGCTGCGCTCTCGTGGTTTTTGAACCCTTGGATTTTCATTGCGGTCACCTTGTTTGTTGTTTTAGTAATTTATCGCCGAGAATTTAAATCCAAAACATTGCGCACACTGGACCCGAATAGTAATTATGAGAACGTCTTTAAGTTCTAAGGATATTTACTTATAATTATTATAATTTTTTATATAGGTATTTGCACTGATTGCTGTTTTCAATAAATTACTCTACAAATAGATATATGTTAAAGATATAAATATTTGTCCGTGTAATTCTACTTTGAAAAGGGCGCTCAATGAAAATTTCAGCAAAAATAATCACGGGTTTTGCCTGTATCATCGCATTAATGGTAATTCTTTCGGGTGTTGCTGTTTTTGAAATCTCTGGTATTGGAAATGGTTTTTCTGAATATCGCGGATTAGCATTGCAAACCAATCAAAGTGGTCGTGTGCAAGCCAACCTATTAACAGCGCGATTAAATGTTAAAAATTATATTTTACAACAAACACCAGAAAGTATTGAGGCGGTAGAGGCGAGAGCCGATGCCACATTAAAACTTACTGAGGAATTACGTGGGGTGGTGACAGAACCGAAAAAGGTAGAGCTTGCGGATAGTATGATTGCTTCTGTCAAACAATACCGCAGCACATTTGGTGAAGTTGTTGACTTACAAAATCAACGCAATGAAAAAGTTTTGAACGGATTGGACAAAAAAGGGCCGGAGATTGAACGTAAAATCACGGCTATTATGAAATCGGCAATGGAAGATGGTGATGCTGAGGCGAGCTATCAGGCTGGTTTGTTATTACGTGAATTATTATTGGCGCGTCTTTATGCCGCAAAATTTTTAGTAACCAATGAAGAAGCGGCCTATCAACGCGTGCTAAAAGAACTGGAATCTTTAAGTAAGAATCAAAATGCACTTTTGTCAGAGCTTCAAAACCCAACTAGGTCCTGTTGACAAAGTATTTTACCCATACCCGAATTGATGTGACCTGCACGAAGCCAAGGAAACTGAGCATCGTCTTGTCATACCGAGTTGCAACCCGGCGAGCATTTTTGAGTTTGTTGAAGCAGCGTTCAACCTGATTTCTCAAGCCATATACGAAATCATCAACGGGAGTGATTTCCTTTCGGTTTTTCCGCATTGGGATCATGGCGTATCCACCGCGTTTCTCCATATCGTCCCGAATGGAGTTTGCATCGTAGCCTTTGTCTGCCAATAGAACCTTGGCATCTGGACCACCCCATTCCATCAATGGAGCATACCCTTTGTAATCTGATGTTTGGCCTTCGCTGATTTCCAGAGCTATTGGCAAGCCTTCGGCATTTGTTCGAAGGTGTATTTTGGACGTAAAGCCACCTTTTGAACGGCCGAGACCCTCTTTTTGAGTCCCCCTTTTGCCCCAGCAGCCTGATGATGGGCTCTGATGATTGTGCTATCTATCATTTGCACTGTATCTGGAACGGCTTTGGCATCGTTCAAGGCATCCAGTAGAACATCCCAAACGCCGAGCAATGTCCAGCGGCGGAATTGACGATAAACAGAGGACCATTTACCGAAGTAATTGGGGAGGTCACGCCAAGGTGCTCCTGTCCGGGCAATCCAAAAAATACCATCAAGAGTGAGGCGGTGATTTGAGGGAGGACGGCCAGATTTTGGCCCTTGGGCATGAAGGAATGGCTCGAAGAATAACCATTCATCGTCGCTCATCAAATTCCGCATAGACTTCTCCTCATAAAAAGAAGTCTTGAATCACATTCTAAGCAATTTGTGAACCCACTTTGTCAACAGGACCTAGAGGTTTCCGCACATCTCATGGATCAATCGAATGAACTGCAACAAGAAGTTCAGAATTTTATTGGAAGAGTACGAGCAAGCTAACTTTTCAAGATAATAGAACGATAGTAATGCCCTCTTATCGTAAGAGGGCATTTCCTTTTGGCTCTTGCCTTTTTAGACTGCTCGGCTTATATGGCACTTATGAACTCTCTATTTATTGATAAAGCCCCCGAGGATACTCGCATTGTTGTTGCCATGTCCGGTGGGGTCGATAGCTCTGTGACGGCTGCCATGTTGAAAGAACAGGGCTATGACGTCGTTGGCGTGACGTTACAGCTCTATGATCATGGGGAGGCCGTCTGCCGCCCTAATACCTGTTGTGCAGGACGTGATATCTATGACGCGCGTCGTGTGGCCGATCAAATTGGTATTCCCCATTATGTTTTGGATTATGAAGAAGTTTTCAAACGTGATGTGATGGATTATTTCGCCGAAACCTATATGCAGGGTGAAACGCCGATCCCTTGTGTGAAATGCAATGAAACCGTCAAGTTCCGTGATTTGTTGGAAACAGCAAAAGATTTGGGTGGAGATGCCTTGGTCACAGGGCATTATGTGCAATGGGAAAAGACCGATCAAGGTGCTGTTCTTTTGCGCGGGGCAGACCATCGCCGTGACCAGAGTTATTTTATGTTTACGATGACGCAGGAACAGGCCGACTTTGTGCGCTTTCCTTTAGGCAATATGTCCAAGGATGAAACACGGGCCTTGGCAAAAAAATACGGTTTGTCTGTAGCCTCAAAAAGCGACAGTCAGGACATTTGTTTTGTCCCGGAAGGAAAATATGTCGATGTGGTCGCAAAATTGCGTCCTGGGGCATTGGAACCGGGGGAAATCGTTCATTTGGACGGCACCGTTGTTGGAAAACATGACGGGATCATTAAATATACGGTCGGTCAACGCCGGGGATTGGGTATTGCATGGCCGGATCCATTATATGTGATTCGACTGGATGCGGAGAAAAAGCAAGTTATTGTCGGCCCGCAAGAAGCGTTGATGGAGTTTGAATTGACGATTGCAGAGTTGAACTGGATTGGTTTTACGCCTCTATCTGCTGAAGGCCGTGAGATTGAAGTGAAGGTGCGTTCGGCGCAACCTCCGCAACCGGCTACGGTATATCCAAATGAAGATGGAACCGCCCGTGTTGTTTTACGTGACGGTTATGCTGGTATTGCACCGGGCCAAGCCTGTGTTTTCTATGAAGGCGAACGCATGCTTGGTGGCGGCTGGATCCAGAAAGCTGCCTGATTTTTCAGGGAAATAAAGGGTGTTTCCTGATAGTGGAGTTGCGATTTATGCGACTTTCAAAAAAAAGTTAAAAAACATCATCTTTGTTGCTTGACACTTGCCCTGTGCTGCCGTAAAAAGCGCGCACTTCGAAGCCAAACGGCTACGATGGCTGGATAGCTCAGCTGGTTAGAGCGCGGCACTCATAATGCCGAGGTCGGCAGTTCAAGTCTGCCTCCAGCTACCAATTTAAAAGGACTTAGAGATTACTCTCTAAGTCCTTTTTTTATTTACGATGAACTTTTGATGTCGGAGCAAATTTACTTGCATACTGAATGGGGTCAGGGTCGGGTTTACCAAAGAACCAACCTTGCCCGAAATCAATACCACAGTCCTGCATATGTTTTGCCATGGCTTCGTCTTCAACCATCTCCGCAACGGTGTGGATGTTCAAGTCATGGCACATGTTAGACATGGCCCGTAAAAGATCATTGCCTTTTTCAGTTGAGTAAGCCCGTTTAACAACGGGGCCGTCGAATTTGACCACATCAACATCTAAGCCATTCAGGTAGTCAAAGCTGGCGGCACCAGCACCAAAATCATCAAGGCAAACTTCAAAGTTTAGTTTGCGGATAGATTGCAGGATACGGTTTACTTTGGGTAAATCTTCAATACGTGCAGACTCGGTAATCTCGAACAGTAAATGCCCAGACATTTCTGGCGAATCTTTTAACATATTGTATAAGGTGCGCATAAACATGTCGTTGCCTAATGAAGCACCAGACAGGTTAATGGCCAGAGGCGGTAGGAAATGGGTTTGTCTGAAATGATGAACGCGTTCAATTGATTTTTTCACGACGGCCATATCCAGATCGCAGATAATGCCGACTTCTTCGGCCAGGCAAATCATATGATAAGGCGATTCTTTAGAGCGTTCCCCTTTAAAACGCAATAATCCTTCGAAGTGATGGACGTAACCGCGTTTTAAATCATTAATCGGCATAAAATGAATGTCAAAATCTATGTTTTTGGCGACTTCTTTTATAAAACTGACATTTTTTACGGTGTTGGTCATCATGCCGGACAAAACATCAGACAGAGCGTTTTCACGCACGGATCCTTTATTCTCACAGAAACGTTGCATGGTGTGAATAAGGGCGCGGGCAACTTGATCTTCACTCATACCCGCCCCATCAACATCTAATGTGCTGGATATGGCTTGTACCATATCGCCATCGGGATGGATTTGGGCGGCCAAGGCTTCAATTTTTTGATTGATGGCTTGCGTGTCAACCGCGCTGGCATGGGCAAAACTGAAGCTGGTATCGTCAATACGGCTTGCGGTATCGCCCCCAAGCGAGCTTTCACTTAAAATTGATCCGATTTCACCCAGTAGCTTTTTTTTATCTGTCGCGCCTACTGTATTCAAAAGCTTATCCAGATGATTAACTTTAAGCATGGAGACTTGAGCATCCCCACCAGCATGGATAAAGGATGTCACACGTTCAGAGGCAGCCTGAGCAAAAGATTCAGTCTCTAACAGGTTGGTTTCTTCTTCGCGTTTAAGTGGTTCAATTTTACCAAAACTCCCGCGATGGGGATCAACCTTGAGGGCAAGGAAAAAGTGATTGTTAAAATCGGGAACGCGATAACCGGATAAAGAAACCCGTAATTTCATTCCCTTTGGACCTTTCAGGTGTAAAGTGACATCATCAAGGCGTCCTTTGTTGCAGGCAGTATCCAGAAGTTCGTTTACGAGTTTAATATCTTCGTTGTGAATATAATCACTAAAAAGAGTCGACGTCATTTCTTGTGCTGTTTTTCCTAATAAAACAGGAGTCGCTCCGGCAACAAATTCAATTTCCCGATTGTCGTTTAATTCGAACAGAAGATCGGCCCGGCAAAAAGACAGGGCAACGAAACGTTCTTTTTCTCTTTTTGTTTTATCTGTATGCGCCATTCTCGGTCCCTTTTGTATTCTGTGTAGAATACTGCTTTTTAGGTTTGTTTTCTATGTAGTTTTTTGCGTGTGCGTTGTTTGCCCTTGTAAGAGCGGGGTGATGCCTTGATCTCGGGGAGATCATCCGTTGAAATGACCTTTTCAATCCAATCCCCGTTTGAGATACCATCCAGCGTCCAGGGACCGATTGCATATCTAATCAAGCGCAGTGTGGGAAAGCCGATAGCCGCAGTCATGCGACGAACCTGTCGATTTTTGCCTTCTTTGATGGAAAGTTCAATCCAGCTTGTCGGTATGTTTGCACGAAAGCGAACCGGCGGGGTGCGTTCCCATAATATGTCGGGTTCTTCCATTACGCGAGCTTGCGCGGGTAGGGTCTTTCCATCTTTTAAAAAGACGCCATTTCGCAATTTGTCCAAAGCAACCTCGTCAGGTACACCTTCGACCTGAACCCAATATGTTTTTGGAAGTTTGAATTTTGGATGAGAAATGCGTGCCTGCAGTTTCCCGTCCCCTGTTAAAAGCAATAAACCTTCACTGTCTTTATCAAGTCTTCCGGCGGCATAAACATTGGGTATATTAATATAATCGGCCAACGTTTTATGGGCGATACCGTCATCACTGAATTGACACAAGACGTTAAATGGCTTGTTGAATAAGATTATTTTCGACATAAGCTCACTTATCCAATAAGAATGCTTTTTGTGCAACCGTTTGCACCCACTTATTTACAGTTAGGAAGGTTTATGTCTTCAGCTTTGCCGAATGCCCAGTTTTCCCATATTAAAAATGCTGAGCTGCGCCGTATCATTTTGCAGGCTTTAAGTGACATGAAAAACCTTCTTGAACAAACGCCGTGTCTTTCTGCTTTGTCGCTGGCGGATCAGCTTAACGAGATTAAGAAGGCGGCCTTTGAAAAAATGTACGCAATGGGGCGACAAACGACAGAACGTGACTTGTCGGAAGATGTCCTGAAAGCTATTCGTGCTTTACAGGATGCCTTTGGACAAATCATTGTTGCTATATCTCCGATGGATAACGTGCGCTATTGTCTGGATGAAATCTGGATAAAAGAACTCGAAAACAATTAAACCCGTTTGCGAATCGAATGTGAAGAAAACGTCTTCTCCATGTATCGTGTGTAATTTAATTATAATCCCCCATAAGGGTGAGCGAAAATCCGCTAAATGGTTTTTTGTCGATTGGCGGGTTTCCGCCTACAAATCCACGTAAATCTACTAGGGTCAAAAAATTGAGATTTTCTGTGTAAAATACAGACAATACGGGCACTATTTCATACTTGTTTGCTCGACTATTTGATAAAGTCTCTCCCAAGCAAAGCCAAAACATAAAGCAAAGAAAGAACGTGCTCCTTTTTTGAGTAAAGGGAGTGCTTTTTTTATCAATGGAAAATGAACAGAAGCTTTGCATTGATCTGTACGGGAGTATGCAATGAACCTTACAATTCGCAATAAAATCATTTTGATTTGTGCAATTGTTTTAATGGCGCTTTCAGTTATCTGGGGGACGGGTCTTTGGACCAATACGAAAGCGCAAGAAACGGCACAGGTAGCGAGTAATCTGCGTCGAGATATTGATTTTCTCAACCTTTTACGTCGCCAAAACCTGATCGTGACTTCTCAGGCAAATAAAATGGTCTTGTCAGCTGTGAATGAAGAAATTGACAAGGACCTCTTTGAAAGCATGGCAGAGAATGGAAAACTTTTGCTTTCCAATAATGACAAGCTCAAACAATATGCGCGAGATGAGACCTCGCAACGCTTGGTCGATTTAATAACCAAGGATTTAGATAAGTTAATTTCTGATCTTAATACCGGGTTTGGTCCAATGGTGGAAAAGGGAGCCGTGAATTTCGGCGCTCTTACCAAAATCGGACTGGTGGTTGACCTTATCGGTGATCGGCTGGATCGCAATATCGGTGCAATCGGGGAAAATATTCAGCAGCAGCTTGATCATTCCTCGTTGGAAGCTGACGATTCATTAACGGCTTCATCTTATATGACGTCAATCGGTTTTGCGCTTGCAGCAGGTATATCCGGGATATTATTGCTATTTTTGGGGCGTAGTATTCTTTCGCCGATTAATGAAATGACACAGGCGATGTCACGTTTGGCGGATGGAGATAAAGGGGTGGAAATCCCAGCGACAGACCGTCAGGACGAAGTCGGTGGTATGGCCAAAGCAGTTGTCATTTTCAAGGAAAGTATGATTAAGGTTGAGGAACTGGCGAACGAAACCGTGCGTGCTACGGAAGCTTCGCGTGAAAGGGCTCAAAAACGTAAGGCATTGATCGAAGTCTTTGATCGAAATATCGGTGATTTGGTTCAAGATGTTTCTGGCTCATTGCATTCTATGGGGAAAGTTTCGCAAGATATTCAAGGTTCCACAGAACAAATTTTAGAACGCGCAGAAAATGTTACGCAAAATTCGTCTCATGCGGCAACGAATATGGGGGAAGTGAGCGCACTGGCAGAACAGCTTGCCTCCTCCATTGCTGAAATCAGTCAACAGGTGAATTTGTCTTCGCGCAAATCCACGGATGGCGTGGAAAAAACACAAGCCACGCAAGATTCTGTTGAGAAACTATCCGATGCGGCGGAAAAAATCGGTCAGGCTGCGGGACTGATTAACAGCATTGCAGAACAAACCAATTTATTGGCTTTAAATGCAACGATTGAGGCTGCACGTGCAGGCGAGGCGGGGAAAGGATTTGCAGTTGTCGCCGGCGAAGTCAAAAATCTGGCCAGCCAAACAGGTCGGGCAACCGATGAAATTCAGCAATATATAGATGCCATTCAATCGGCAACACAGGATGCTGTTTTACGGATTGGGGATATTTCCGATACGGTTTCTGAAATTGACCGGATCAATGCTTCTATTGCCTCTGCGGTCGAAGAGCAAACAGCAGCAACAGGCAATATTGCACAAAACATAGACGGGTCATCACAAGCGGTGCAGCAAGTGGATGATTTTATTGCGGTCTTAAAAGGCGAAGTTGAACAATCCTGTCAATCAGCACAAAATGTTTTATCCAAAGCGGATGATCTTGATTGCCAGTTTGAAACCTTAAAAGCACAAATTGAGGTTTTCCTCAGGGATGTGCGAAACGTCAGGGAATGAACAAAGAAAAAGCGGCGCTGTTGATCAGGGCCGCTTTTTAGTTTTTGTCTTCGCTTTTAATTTTAATGTGTTTGCACCCGTCTGTAGAGCTTGCGATCGACCAAGGCGACTTCGCTCATGGTCTGCATGTCGAGATCATCACGGGCGTTCATAAGATGAACATGCACCGGCAGGTTGGGGAGTTCGATTAAGCGTGTGGCGATCCAAATGGTGTCCGGATGCCCCACTTTGACAAACCGGTCACCCGGTTGGATATGTGATTTGGCCATTTGCTTCCTCAAGAATTTGATACAGGTAATCTATACTGCAAGTTATATTAGCATGCCAAAAGTTAACAAAATCTTGGATGCGAACAGTTTTTGAGAAAAAAAGTAATTTGGTTTATACTGACTTTGGGCGTTGATCCTTTTTGTTTTCATTAAAGAAAAATTAGGATTCACATAGGATTATGGGAGAACCTATATTAGGAGTCTTGCAGGCTGGTTTTTGCATGGGGTAAAGACGAAAACCTCAAGACACAGGCAAAAGGAATAAAGGCGTGTTTGGGAAGACAAAACGCTACGCTGCGCTTTTTGCTGCCGGATTGACGTTGGCGTCATGTGGTGGCATTCAGGACGGGAGTATGCTTGATCCCGTATTCTGGGAACGAAGCGATTTTTCAAAAACGGCAGAAAGTACGTCGGCGTCCGATCGTGGATTGGCTGAATTGGTCAAAGGAAATTATCTTCCGGCAGAAGCCCTTTTTGATCAGGCTCTCGGTGCGGACCCGCGCAATGTTTATGCATTGCTGGGCAAGGCAATGATTTATCAAAATACAGGTCAAATGACGCGCGCACGCGCTCTTTACGAAGCCGTGTTGGCGCAACGTCCTGATGAAAGCTTGAATGTGATTATCTGGACGGATGCAACACCGCGAAATGTGGCCGAGGTTGCCACCATGAATCTTTCCATGATCGATTCTGGCAATGTGGTTGGTAATTTGGCACATGGGGCAGCGGGTGTCGATAAACCCGCCGAAATGGGGGGGGCACCGGGTTACGGCATGACCTCCGGTTCTGGCACCTACGGTCAAATCCCCATGAACGGGACAACGGCTTTGCGTCAAACCGATATGGAAATGCAATCCGGCACCATCCCTGAAATGGGTATGGATGAAGGAACACGTAATATTGTATCTCGATTCAATACCTTGCGTGACCTGTTAGATCAGGGCTTGATTACACCGGAAGAATTTAAAGTCCGCCGCAGTCGAAATGTCGGCGCGTTGG